>DATNPE010000406.1:0-6612 GCA_036703355.1 Allocoleopsis sp.
CCACTTAACTCAATATTTTGGAGATGATTGGTCGCAGCTTGAGGGTTATGGGCGACGGGTTCGGCAGTCGTGGTGGCTGGGCGATCGCTCTGTAGCTGTGCCTTCGGTTCAATGGCAATGACTGCTTCTCCAGCTTCGCGATCGAAATGAGCCTGCAAAATCGTGCGCGACATGCCCTGGCCTTTGATCTTGATGTTGCTGCGATGAATTTCTACAGGCTGGAATAAATCTAGTTCACCTAACGGCAGGTTAATCTGTACCTCGCTGTCTTTGGGCGATCGGGCAATTAATGCCTGTAAAGCAGCCGAGTCATCTTGGTTATCGTTCGGAATTACACCTTGGTCGATCGCCTCCACGATTTGGACTGGCATTTGCTCAGCCACGACTTGACGGTGGAGTTGCCAACCTTCTAGATCCCAGATGGGGCTAAGGGAGCCAGAGAGCCACAAGAGAAAGATGACGAAACTAAAAGCTTGGGCACCGAGCAAAAACCGAGAAGTTCCCAGCTTGGCAACTCGCTCAAAGCCAGAGCCTTCGGCAGAAATGCTTTGGTTGCCTCGGTTGGACCAGTTTTGCTTGGCTAAGTTCATCAGCGTCCAAACTTTGACCAACGCGGAAGCCCATTGTGACAGCAGCAAAATGGGAAAGTGAATCGGACGTAGCTCGGAACTACGGCCCCAGAAAATCAGGGTCAACATGAGCGGGCGGCTAAAGCAAATCCAAGACGCAATGATGCCAACGGCGATCCAGTGCCCTTGCAGAAATGAAATTACTAGTAGACCGGGGGTGATCAGCGAAGTCCAGATGCTAATGCGCTGGTCAAGCAGGCTGTACCAAGGGGTCCAACCGATGCGATGGGGGCCGAGGGCGATCGCCCGGTTGTTGTTTCGCAGCATGTTGCCATACCAGCGCCGCATATTTTGGTAGGCGCGATCGACAAAGGAACCGGAAATCGTCTCAATCGAGTAGACAATCACATCCGGGATATAGAGCATGTCGTAGCCACGTTGCAGCAGCCAGAACCAAGTGCTCTTGTCGTCGCCAGAGAGAAACTTGAATTGTCCCCAAAGCCAATCGTCGAGGGTGTCGTTTTCTAGCTGCATGGCAAAGGTGGGATGCAACGCCGCCTCGCCCCGAAACAGCGAGAAGCGTCCCGTTAAGCACATGACTTTTCGGGAGAGCGAATCGGAGCACATTTGGCTGTGGCGTTGGGCAAAGCGTAGGTGAAACCATTCTGAGAACAGGTAAGAACCCTCGACCACTGGTAACTCGTCCGTGGTTAAGGCTCCCATCTTGGGGAACATGCGGAAAAAGGGTAGGCACTGGCGCAGGGTACCGGGAGCCAACTCTGAGTCCCCATCCATCAACGCCACCACGGTATCGGCGGGCAAATCTAGCTTGGCCAGTTCTCGCAGACCATCGGCCATGGCCTTGCGCTTGCCATCTTTCTGCGTCATCAGCACCAGCCGCACGGTCCGCAATTCCGGGTCTTCAGATTTCAGTACTTCTACAATCGAGGCATTCTCCTCATCGCTGCTACTGCTGACTAAGACGGTAATCGGTTGGGCTAAATCTCTAGCTTCCCGCGCGATCGCCCGGAACACCCGCTCGGTAATCCAGGGTTTTTCTTTGTAGGTGGGGACGAGCAAGCAAACGTGGGGTAGATGCTCGACTGGAACCTTATTGGCCCAGCGCCGCCAGCGAGGGAAAACCCAATGCAGGTAAATGCGCGATCGCAACAGACGCAAGAGAAACCAAGCCCACCGCCAGAGACCCACGACCCCCAAACTAATTAGGCCAAACACATCCCAAACGGCTAAGTTGCCAGGATTTTGCAGAACGTAGAGACCTGTCAGACCCAAGACTGGGAAAAACAGGAAGGCCAACAAATTAAGTTGAGCGCTCAGGGGTTTCGGAGAGGTTGATGCAGTAGATTTCATAATGACTCGAATAATTCCCGCTAGTAAGCAGCACAAAGCTTGGAGAGAAACTGAACGGCTGCACCCTGATTTCTCGACTTGATGCTTAAAAGGGCAGGGGGGCGATCGCTACTTAGCCGCCAAGAGTTTGGTGCCGAAGGTTAAGCGAGCCGATTGACCCACACCACAAAATTGATTGGTTTCAGCTTGCTGCGGAGGGGGTGGAATCCGGACCGTCACCTTAGCTAAGGGTTGACCAATCAGATGTGAGCCAACCGCTGGAACCAGGGCTTGAGCTTGGTCTTTGGCTAATTCGGCTCGGTTCACCGCTTCAATCAACTCGATTTCGCCGACAAAGGTGTCTTGAGCGCCAGTCAGTTGCACTCGCACAGGCTTGCTACTATCGATCTGATTGGCTTGTTGAGCCGAGACTAAGGTTTCTACCCAGAGGTCATTGCAGTCTAGAAGCGTGATTAAGGTGTCGGGGCGATTCACTTGCTCGCCTTGGTCGTGCTCAGTGCTGTAAACCACGCCGGTAAAAGGGGCGCTAATTTCAATGTCTCGGCGATCGCTATACTCTGCTTGCGCCTTTTTCAGTTGTGCTTGGCTGCTGCTAAGCTCTGTTTTGAGCGTGGCAATTTGAGTCGTTTGGTCTTGAATGCTCCGCATTAAGTTCATGCGCTGGTCGGCCAGAGTGGCACCGGGAGTTAGCGCGACCCCATCTTGCAAGGCACTTAAGGAAGCTTGAGCCGCTGACAGTTCTGCCTGAGCTTGCTTGACTTCGGCCTCAGCCGATTTCCAAATAAACTCCAGCTGCTCTACTTTTTGGCGCGAAATCGCTCCTTCCGCCAATAGCTGCTGGTAGCGCTGGTAGTCAAGACGCGCTGCTTGCTCCTTGGCCATTGCCGCCTCAACCGCTGCTTGCTGATGCGTTACCTCTTTGGCCGAAAGCCCCGTGTTTACTGTCTGTAAGGTTTTGTCTTGAATCTCTAAGCTTCCCAGCTGTTGTTGCAGAAAGCCTAAAGATTGCTGGGCTGCCTCAAGTTTTGCCTGCTTGGTTTGTACCTCTCCTTGCAACTGCAACAAGTTTTGTTCTGCCTGGGCGGTGCTTTCAATCCGCGCCAAGATCTGGCCTGATTTGACAGGGGCACCAGGACGCGCATAAAAAGCTTGAATTTTGCCATCAATGGGAGCCCGCAGCCGTACGGTGCGACCACTAATTAGCCCGCCGTCTACGGTGGCGTGAGTCAGACGATAGCTAATCGAGGAGAGGCCAAAGGCGATCGCGGCTGTCCCCAAGCCCAGGCATGTGATCCCGACCAGTAACCGCTGCAAAATATGCTTTTTCTTAAAGTCAGGCAAGCGATAGTCGGAATCTGGGGGAACCGCAACAAACTCTTGGAAGCCAGGGGGCTTAATCGGGGTTTCTACCATAAAGGCTGTGTGAGTGACGATAGGGCAGGATTGGGTGAGCGGGCGACTACCCAGAAGCCTTGAGTGTGAGGATTCAGGTTCCAAGTAGCTCAAAACACAGATCAATAGGGGCTTGGTTGTGTCTAGAAATTCAGCAAACAGCGAAATTAAGCAGCAGCAGCAATAGGCAGCTCAATCCGTAGGGATTTGTCTGAAATTTGACCAAGCTTCAATTCAGTGAAAATGGCTAACTACTAACTCAAAAAAATTTGATGTTTTAGGAAGAGGTTGTAGTCTTCTGAAAAGAAGATTGACTACTTAAAAACTCTAGTGGAGATACTCGTAGATTTTCGTATAGACCCAATAAAGTGCGGTGAGAAATATTTAAAGGAATGATGAATTTATAAATTACCAGGGCCGATATGTTTTTGGTGGCAAATACATGCAGTAAATTTCCAGAATGCTTGATGCATAGGCACTCTGGATAGATAAGGTTTTAATTTTGCGTGAGCCAGCTATGTTCAACTTTGCAAAAAGTGAACTTCACAAGCAAGGAGTTTTTTATTAAGAGAAATCGTATTTTAAATAACTCAAAAATAGACAAAGTATTATTTTAAAGTTCATCTGCCGAACGAGTAAAAGCCTCAATTCAACATTTGGACGGCGATTTTATGATTCGATTATGCGTAAAATTCAGCTTTTAGATTATCTCTGAAAACGCTTAACCTAAGTTTGATCAATTGGGTTTATTGAGTATGCAGAGATCTGAACTCAACCAATCAGGTATTAATGTTTAAGTGTTTCGCGATCGCCCTGCTTCACCATCCATCCAAGGTGTGATCGAATATCACCCAAAAGAGTGAGATCACTGGCGAAGCTGACGAATGACGACCCGGTTTAAAACTCTTCTAACAACCACTCAGAAGCGCGATCGCCTAGATCTAATGGAATACTGACAGCCTTACCCAAGCGAGGCCGCTCTTTCGTTTGTTCAATAAACTGCTGTACCTGGCTAGAGCCACCCCAAGCTTCTAAATAGCTGCTGATTGTCTCCAGGTGGGCCAGATACTCTGCTTCCGTTAGGGGAAAGGAAGCTTGCTCTAGGTACTTCCACATGACTTGAACAAAGATCTTCCCCTGGGTCCGTCGCACTTGCACATCATAGGAGCGACCCCATTTGCGGAGAATGAGTTGGTGTAAATCTTGTCCTGTCATGCCTTACTCTGAACCCGCCAATCTGAACTTAACCACTTTGTTTACATTTCGTATAGCTATGACACTCCCCGACTCAGATATGATGCTAGCGTCAAGAAATGTAATAATACCCATGAGGCGCTAAAAACCGCTTCTTCAAAGGGACTGTAACGCCCTGCCTGTTGCATTAGACTCACTTTAGCTATGGTTGCTGTCTAGGCGCACAGACTTAAAAATGCGGGGTTAACAGGGTTCTAAAGATTAGCCCAAACGGTTGGCTAAGACACATAACTTAACACATACGTAAGCATCGGTCATGGCTCAAGTCTCTGGATCTGCGGACGTACCTAGCATGGGTCGTCGCCAATTTATGAATTTCCTCACGTTTGGTGCGGTTACAGGCACAGCCTTGGGCGCACTTTATCCTGTTGTCAAATACTTTATCCCGCCATCTAGCGGTAGTGGTGGCGGTGGTGTCACTGCTAAGGATGCGCTCGGCAACGACATCATCGTGAGTGACTTCCTAGCAAGCCACAAAACTGGCGAGCGCACCTTAGCTCAAGGTCTTAAAGGCGACCCCACCTACATCGTCGTAGAAGGTGAGCAAGCGATCGCCAGCTACGGCATCAACGCAGTTTGCACTCACCTAGGCTGTGTCGTGCCCTGGAACAGTGGCGAGAACAAGTTCATTTGTCCTTGTCATGGTTCCCAGTATGACAACACGGGTAAGGTAGTCCGGGGTCCAGCACCACTCTCCCTCGCCTTGGTGCACGCGAATGTCCAAGATGACAAGATCTCCTTTACTCCTTGGACTGAAACCGACTTCCGCACAGGCGACGATCCCTGGTGGGCTTAGGAATTGATCGTCATCAACCAATCGTGAGACGTTAAATTCTGTCTTGTGTATTGACTGCCTGATCCTTTGCTATTGAAGACTCACTACAGATGAAGAAAACTTTTTTGTCAGCGATATTCGCTCCGCGATACCTCTGGCGCGTTACGTTTGCCGCTATTAGCGCGATCGCCATTTTGCTCGGCAGCGACCTGATGCTGCCTCAAGCTGCTGCTGCTTATCCGGTTTACGCTCAGCAAGCTTACGAGAACCCCCGCGAAGCAACCGGACGCATTGTGTGCGCCAACTGTCACTTAGGCGCGAAGCGGACTGAGGTGGAAGTACCTCAAGCAGTGCTGCCAGACACAGTTTTTGAGGCAGTCGTCAAGATTCCTTATGACACCAACGTGCAGCAGGTACTAGGGAATGGGGAAAGAGGCCCTCTGAATGTGGGTGCAGTCCTCATGCTACCTGAAGGCTTCAAAATCGCTCCTGAAGATAGAATTCCGGAGGAGATGAAGGAGAAGATTGGTGGCCTGTACTTCCAGCCCTACAGCGCCGACAAGGAAAATATTGTGGTAGTAGGTCCGCTGCCTGGAGAACAGTATCAAGAACTAACCTTCCCAGTGCTCTCCCCCAACCCCAATGCTGACAAGTCAGTGCACTTTGGTAAATACCAAATCCATGTGGGTGGTAACCGGGGTCGCGGTCAGGTTTACCCCACGGGTGACAAGAGCAACAACGCCATCTACAACGCTTCTGTGGCGGGCAAAATTACCCAAATTGCTAAGGCAGAAAGTGGTGGCTATGCTGTCACCATTCAAGGTGCAAATGGCAGCACTGCTGTAGACAATATTCCTGCGGGGCCTGAGCTAGTGGTTGCTGAAGGTCAAGAAGTCAAAGCAGGTGAAGCGCTCACTTCTGACCCCAACGTGGGTGGTTTCGGTCAGATAGACGCAGAAATCGTGTTGCAAAGCCCTGCTCGCATTCAAGGTCTGCTCGCTTTCTTCGCAGCTGTGACCCTGTCTCAAATCATGCTGGTTCTGAAGAAGAAGCAAGTTGAGAAAGTTCAAGCGGCTGAAATGAACTTCTAAAACAGCAATTTCCATCATTATTACAAGACACCTCCGTTGAAGAAATTCAAAAGGGGTGTCTTTTTTTGTGCTTAAGTTTGACAAATCCTGTGAGCATCAAAGTCGTGGCAGACCTCTCCCCAAACCCCTCGCCGCATCGGAGAGGGGCTTTGAATCTGGC
>DATNPE010000407.1:0-3004 GCA_036703355.1 Allocoleopsis sp.
AATCACCGCTCGTGAGGAGAAGAGTTTTGACTCTTCTTGAGAGAAATGTCTTATATCGGTAAGGCTTACCAAGCTCCTCCCAACTCTGGCAGGGTTGTTTTGGGGCGCACAATTCCTTCATTACTGGATGAAGCTTGTGAACAACCCCCCAATGTTCAGGCTTTTAATGACTGGACTGGTACCAATTGGCAATCTCTTTCGCAGCAGGAGTTTCGGGTAAGTGCGACAACTTGGGCTTTAGGCTGGCTGAGACTGGGTCTGGAAAGCGGCGATCGCGTCGCTTTATTAATGTATAGCGATGTCAGCTTTTGCTTGGCTGATATGAGTTGTCTGTTGGTGGGGTTAGTCGACGTCCCCATCGATCTGACTCAAACCCTAGAACAAATCATTTTTGTGCTGCAGCACAGCGAAGCCAAGACTTTGGTGATTGCTGATCTAGAGCTGCTAGCCCAGATCGCGCCACATTTAGGAGATGTCCCGGATTTACAGCACATTGTTGTGGTGGATGTGCCGCAGAACTGGACAGAGGCGCGATCGCAATGGTCGCAATCATTCCCGATTTCCCTCATTTCTCTCAAGGAATTGACAGATCAACAATGGAGCCAGAATGCTACTGAGCTAACGTCAGCCTTACAGACAACCCCAAACCCTAATGATCTAGCCACACTTATTTATATCCCTGATGAAGCTGGGCAACTGCAAGGGGTAATGCTGAGCCATGAAAACCTCTCTATGAATGCTTTTGCTGCTTTCTCAGGCATTGCCACGCTGGGCAGAGGCAGTCAGGAGACGGTGCTTTCGTTTCTCCCTCTCAATCATGTCCTGGCGCGGACGATGCTCTACGGACATATTCTCTATGGGCATAGTATCTACTTTTCTAACGCCAGTCGGCTCACTAAACATCTCCAGGAGGTGCAACCCACAATTTTAGTGACGGTACCAATCGTGTTGGAGAAGATATATAGCAAGATTGTAGAAAAAGGCGGTAAAGCCAGTTCTCTATTCACTCGTTTGATTTTTCTCTGGGCGCTGGGTCTAGCGAAACGCTATGAAATTGGTCGCCAACCCAACCTCTTCTATGCCCTGCTGCTCAGGGTGGCTGATTGGCTGGTGCTAGAAAAATGGCGATCGCCCTTAGGTGGTCGCCTTAAATACGTGATCTGTGGAGGAGCGGCACTCAAGGCAGAGCTAGCGAATGTCTTTGCTGCTGCTGGTATCCCAATTCTGCATGGCTATGGCCTAACTCAGGCGAGTGCTGTGGTTTGCTGTAACCGTGGTGCTTTTAACCGCGCTGGAACCGTCGGTGTGCCGATCGCGGGGATAGAGGTGGCGATCGCAGAGGACCAGGAAGTTTTGGTGCGCGGGCCTTGTATTACCTCTGGGTATTACAAAAATCCAGCCGCAACTGAGAAATTGCTAGATGCCCAAGGTTGGCTACACACAGGTGATTTGGGTGCTTTTACAGCCGATGGATTTCTGCAAATCATAGGTCTGAAGAAATCTCTGTTTAAGCTCGCAACGGGCAAATATATTGCGCCGCAACCGATTGAGCAGCGCTTACAACAGTTCCCCTTAGTAGCTCAAGCGATCGCTGTGGGTTCCGCTCAGAAATTCTGTGCTGCCCTGATTGTTCCAGACTTACAGGCTCTCCATAGCTACGCTTTAGGTGTGGGGATTGATCTCCCGCCAGAGGCACTGCTGAAACATCCTCACGTTCTAGCGCTCTACCAAGCTTTGGTGGATACTGCCAACTGTCATTTGCCATACTGGGCGATCGTCAAGCGCTTTCATCTGTTGAACACCCCATTTACCGTGGAGAACGGCTTGCTGACCGCCACAGGAGAACTAAACCGAACTCAGATTAGCGAAACTTTTGTCAGAGAAATTAATGCTTTGTATGGAGAGACAGAGCAAAAACATGGGAAAGATAGAGATCAGGAGAAAGAACACTCTACATCTTCTCTATCTCCTGAAGCAGATGTGTCAGTTGTTTACCCCTCGGTTTCTCCTGCCGCCTGTCCTGCCTTTGCCCAATCTTTGCCTCGGATTAACCGTTTAATTGGGTTCATTCTTTGGACGAGTCTGACTGTGCCGCATTCACTTGCAAGATTGCCGATTTACTAGCTCGCAACCCTCAATGTAAGAGCTTCAACGCAAGGGAGAGTTTCTAAATGTTTAAGCCATTTCGAACCGCCGCCGTTCTTGGTGCAGGAGTCATGGGGAGCCAGATTGCCGCTCACCTCGCCAACATCGGTCTGACTGTGCATCTATTGGATCTCCCTGCTAAGACAGGGAATAAAAATGATGTAGTGGAAGGAGCCTTTAAGAAAGCCCGCAAACTATCTCCACCCATCTTCTTTACGGATAAAGTTGCCCACCGCGTCATCCTTGGTAACTTTGAGGAGCACTTCGATCGCCTCGCCAAGGTGGATTGGGTGATTGAGGCGGTAGTTGAGAATTTGGACATCAAACAACAACTGATGGAACGGTTGGAAGGAGTGCTGCGTCCAGATGCCGTGATCTCAACGAATACCAGCGGTTTACCGATTCATGCGATCGCGGAGGGTCGATCTGAATCCTTCCGTAGACGCTTTTTAGGCACTCACTTCTTCAACCCACCCCGCTATCTAAAGCTGCTGGAAATTATTCCTACTCCTGATACTGATCCGCAGCTCATAGCCAGAATGCGCTGGTTTGGCGAAACCCGTCTAGGCAAAGGCGTAGTAATCGCCAAAGACACCCCCAACTTTATTGCTAACCGCATCGGTATGTATGCCACGATGCAAGGCTTGCGAGCTTGGACAGAGCAGGGATACACAATTGAAGAGATCGATACCCTCACTGGTACTCTTGTCGGGCGGCCCAAATCAGCCACCTTCCGCACCGCTGATTTAGTCGGACTAGATACGCTGATGTATGTGGCAAAAAACCTCTATCCCGCAATTCCCCACGATGAAAATCGAGAGATGTTCCGGGTGCCAGAGGTATTGCACAAACTCGTCAC
>DATNPE010000408.1:0-5853 GCA_036703355.1 Allocoleopsis sp.
GGGGTGTTGGCGCGGCAAGGCTTTAATGAAGTGCTATCTACCTCCAACTTTTGTAATGCACCCAATACTCGACCTGGCATTCCCTCCCCTGTGCCAGCGGAGTGGATTAATCCTAGTGATGGGACGGTGACTGTGGATGGCATTCCCTATGGTCAGGATGTTCGACCATGCAATGCTGCGGCTGAGGTTTCTTTTGCCCACAAAACAGGATTAACATTCAACTATGGTTCTGATGCTGGCATTGTGCGGTCGTTACCAGGCAAGCCTTACCGTCATTACGTCATCGCTTTCATTGCCAATCTTGGTTATCGATATACTGATCCGGTTTTTGCCGATCGCACCAGTTTTCCCTGTTTTGATGCGGTAGGTGGCATCTGCTACACCCAGCGTATTCCGGCAGTTGCTAAGCAGATCGATAGCAGCATTCAATAAACATCACTGCATCAGGAGCAGACCTATGAAACTACTTCGTTATGCTTTGCTTTCTGTACTGATATTGGTGTTGGCAATAGCATTACCTGCTAGAACTCAAACCGTTGATGTCAGTCAGTTGCCCGCTAATCTCAATGTGGCGCTGTGTATGAACGACTGGAATCGAGCCTCTAGTATGGTGCAGCAATTGCTAGGCTCTAATGCGACTTCAGCCGCATCCAAGCAGCAACTCATTCTCCTGCAGCGTCAGATCGAAAAGTATCGAGCGGGTAATTTCCGGGTCGATCAAAGCGATGCCTGTGCAGCGGCGGTGGCTTCTGGGTTGAATGATGGCAACCTACTCTCAGCAGAGACTGCCTCCAACAATACCAGTCCCAATCGAGTCGAACTGCCCACTCAAGCTAATCCGGCGATCGCAACTTGCAGTGCTGGCACTATGTCTGTAGATGGTCGGTGTTTGAGCAATCAAACCGCAGCAAGACGGCATAACCGCAGTTGGGAATTGGGCGATCGCCCCACTGGGCAATAAGATTGACCCTTTCATCCAAGGGGCTGGGGTGGGACAATACCACCTCACCCTGCAAATAATCTCTGTTTGGCTTCAATACTGCACTCTTACACTTCAAAGATTCATCATTCAATTTTTGAACTTCATTATTTCAGCTTTGAACCCGAAGTTTTCAATTTCAAGTGGCATCATTGCAGTTCTGAACTGGATCGTTCTCGCTTTAATCTCGACCTTTCAGGTTCTGAAGTGCAATCTTCAAGTTTAAAGCTTCAATCTTGAGGTTCAGAGGTAGAAGTTTGTTGTTGGGAGGCGATCGCCTGTCGTAAGCTCTCTAAGTTTTTACGGATAGTAACGGTATTCGGGTGATTTTTTCCTAAAAGCTGCTCTGCGATCGCCAACGCTTGTAGATATAGCAGCTCTGCTTCGCTATAGCGCCTTTGAGACTCATAAAGTGTAGCTTGATTGTTGAGAATGGTTGCCACATCGGGATGCTCCTCTCCCAACAGGCGTTTTCTCAATGCCAACGCTTGTAGATATAGCGGCTCTGCTTCGCTATAGCGCCTTTGAGACTCATAGAGCCTAGCCAGATTGTTGAGGTTGGTTGCTACATAAAGATGCTCCTCTCCTAATAGATGTTTATATAATTCCAACGCTTGCAGATATAACGGTTCCGCCTCCTCGTATCGACCTTGAGACTCGTAAAGTCCTGCCAGATTGTTGAGGCTGTCTGCCACATGGAAATGATCTTCTCCCAACAGGCGTTTTCTTAATTCCAACGCTTGCAGATGTAGCGGTTCCGCCTCCTCATATCGACCTTGGTAAGTGTAGAGTAATGCCAGATTGTTGAGGCTGGTTGCCACATCGGAGTGATCCTCTCCCAACAGATGTTTATCTAATTCCAACACTTGCAGATATAACGGTTCTGCCTCCTCATATCGACCTTGAGATTCGTAGAGTAGTGCCAGATTATTGAGACTGGTGGCAAAGTCTTTTTCTAAGCCTAGGGCTTTTTGTAAGTCAGCAGCTTTATGAAAGCATTCGATCGCAGCCGCTTGCTCAGCTTGGTAATCCTGAGCTTCACCCCGTTCTAGCCTGCGAGTATAAATTAGCCCCATTCTGAAATAAAGACTGGCTAACAGTGGATCTTGAGTGCCTCGCTGCTGCTCTGTTTGCTGAATCAGCGCTTGTAAATCTTCTAGAGGCAACAAAGCTTCTTCATCCAGCTCAGTAATATCTAAATCTATTAGAGTTGAGCGGAGCGGAACCATCTCTGTGTTGGACACCATTACCGTTTTGCGAGACGCAAATCGAAACACTCCTTTCCGCCAGCTCCAGAAATCAGGTGCTTTTTTGGTTAGCTCCTTGAGCAGTTGGTTAGTCACCCACAGCACAATTGGATAAGGAAACTCCCGCAGCCCCTCTCTAGTCCACTGCAAATAACCAAAAAAGATTTCCTGCTGCGATCGCTCCTGCCCTAACTTAAGAAAGAAAAGCTGCTCGGCTCCTGTTACCGTGAAGACGGCTCGGCCTCCTTGTTCTAGGTACTCATCGCCTTGCACAGCTTGCGCGATCGTTTGTCTTAAACTCGGTTCTCCTCGAATGATTGGCAGTCGATAGCATCGCATTTGAGATTGCAGTTCTGCTTCATAGCGATCGATGATTTGGTCTCGCAAAGTGCTGTCATCACAGACTGCAATTAACAGACTCAAAATACCCTCGCTGGCTTCTATTGCGCCAACCAAATCGTCATAAGCATTTTCGTTTTGTATTTCGCGGTCTTCCTCAACGTCAAGTGTCATGGATTAGACCTTTCCTCTTTAGTAAGTCAATGACAATTGGATGCGCGTCATACCAAATCTCGTCGTTCTGATATTCCAAAATATGCAATCCATGCAGCAAATCTAGAAACTTTTGATCTTTCGGATCATCTGGGGTGAATTCTTGATAAGTAGTTTGCAAGATTTGGTAGTCTACTTTGCCTAATGGCACCTCAAAATCGAGGCGTAAATCTTTAATCGCTTCCTGTAAAACTGCCTGATTAATCACAATATCTGTGCGTTCAGGCTGTCGCCGAATTGAGCGTGAGCAAATCTGACAACACTTATTCGTAATCCGAATCAGTTCCCGAAGTACACCACCACTATAGAAAACAATCTGCTCCGCGATCGAGTCTTCCATCAATCCGGGTGCAATCCGCTTCCGCAAGATCTCACACAACGTTTTTTCTGCCTCCGGTCGAGGTATCGGGTCAGGTTTTCGCCGCTCACCTTTGGCAAACAACTTGACCACAGGCATTTCTACAATGTCATTCGCCTCTGTCCTGATCGTAGCGCGTAGAGACGTTTCCCGAAGTGATGAAATTGGAGTTGTAAAGATGATCCTAAAATTGGGTTGAAATAATGCTTTGATATGGTCTTGATAAACTTCTTTGACAACTGCCAGATCTAATTTGTCCAAGTCATCAATAATCACTAAAACTTCTTTTTTAGTAGCAGCTTGAATTACAGCCGCCATTTGCTCAATCGGAGCCACCAAGTCGGAAATATTTCTTTCAAATTCCCGCTTGATTTCCCTGCGAATCGTTGCCTCAGCTTTAAGCTTGCCACTGATTGACTTCAATAAGTCAAACCCAGTAGAAACTTCAGTATTGATTGCTTCTGTCTCAATTTGAGTCCGAGTCGCAAACCACTTATAAAAACCATCTTTAGTTGATTTAGCAATATTTACCTGATGTTTTTCTGCTTCATACATCAGGTTGACAGCGATCGCGAACAGAATATTAATGTGGTTCACATCCGACATTTCAATCGTGTCGGAAATTGAAAAGAAAACTACAAAATAGCGATCGCTGCACTGCCGCCCAAACTCAGCTAGCAGAGTAGACTTGCCACATCCCCGATGTCCCGCAAAAATAATTTTGCCGTTGCAGGAGTCATCATCTTCAACAAGCTGCTGCAATTCCTCTAGCACTTCAGCGCCATAATCGACCCGAAACTTCTCTAGCTCCTTCGGGTCAATGAGCGGTAGCAAATCTAGATTGCGATACGCTTCCTGAAATGCTTTGAGTAACTCGCTAGCCATAATTTTCCGTTATCAGATGCCATTATTATCCCAGCACTTCATCAACAGCCAAACTAACCTCTGAAAAGGCCTGCACTGTTAAAACTTGCCCCCGCTGTAACTCTTCCACCTGCCCATAACCACTCAAACTCGGTTCTTGATACACCGCGATCGCATTTTCGTTCAAATCCACCAGCCACACTTCCCGCACCCCACTCTTGGCGTAGAGCGGGATCTTGATCTCCCGGTCAAACTCAACCGTGGTATCCGCCACTTCCACCAACAACAAAATATCCTGCGGCTGAGGATGACCCGCTTCGTAAAAATCTGGACGAGGTTGCAGTAACGCCAGATCTGGTCGTGGTTCTGAGCGATCGCTTAGCTCCACTGGATTTTGTACCCGCACAATCGCTCGATCTCGGAGGCGATCGCTAAACAAACGATTCAGGCGATCGACACAAGCAGCATGACAGCTACTGATAGGCGATAGCTCAATCACTTCTCCCTCAAGCAACTCCACTCGGTCATCCTCAGTCAGAATGCCTGCCTCAACCATTTGGTGATACTGCGCCACCGTAAACTGCCGCCGGAGTAACTGAACCGCCATCGCTGCTTCACCTTACGCAATTCAGGTCATGCTCCCATTATGCTTAACGGATCTAGCCGAACGCGATCGCCCAACAAAAAACCCCAGCGGGGAGCTGAGGTTGAGTAAAAGTTTAGTTAGAGAATTAGAGGGTTAGCGATCACCCAGCGTTGGAGCTTGGAGCGACTGCGCCTTGATTCCTAGGGGTAAGAAAGAAGGGAGTGTCGAAGCTGTAGTTGATTGCGGTCTTTGAGCCACCGTAAACACAGAATCTCGCAAGCGAGCCGTGAGCTGTTCGGTTTTAGCGTCGTACACCTGCGTCAATAGCTTGGGATAGAAACCAATCCCAATGATGGGGATCAGCAGGCAAGCAATAATGAAGACCTCGCGTGGTTCGGCGTCAATCAAGGCTTCGTGAGAGGTGAGCTCCTTGTTCTCTGGGCCGTAGAAGATTTCCCGCAGCATCGAGAGCAGGTAAATCGGAGTCAGAATCACGCCGATCGCCGCCAGGAAGACAATCACCACCTTGAAGGTAGAGCTATAGGCATCACTGCCAGAGAAGCCGACAAACACCATCAGCTCCGCCACGAACCCGCTCATCCCAGGCAGTGCCAAGGAAGCGAGTGAGCAAGCGGTAAACATGGAGAAAATCTTGGGCATCTGTTGGCCCACACCGCCCATCTCATCCAAAATCAGCGTATGGGTGCGATCGTAGGTTGCCCCGACCAGGAAGAAGAGGCTAGCCCCAATCAGACCGTGGGAAACCATTTGCAGGACAGCCCCACTTAAGCCCAAATCGGTGAAAGAGCCAATCCCAATCAGCACGAAGCCCATGTGCGAAATCGAGGAATAGGCAATTTTCCGCTTTAGGTTGCGCTGGGCAAACGAGGTCAACGCGGCGTAAATGATGTTCACCACCCCTAACACCACCAAAATCGGGGCAAAGTAGGCGTGGGCATCAGGCAGCATTTCGGCATTCATCCGAATTAGGGCATAACCACCCATCTTCAGCAGAATCCCCGCCAGCAACATGTGGACTGGAGCCGTCGCCTCCCCGTGGGCATCCGGTAGCCAAGTGTGCAACGGGAAGATGGGCAGCTTCACGGCGTAAGCAACTAAGAACGCCGCATACAGCCACAGTTGCAAGTTGACAGGTAAGTTTTTGTCCATCAGCGATCGCATATCAAACGTGATCGTGTCGCCGTAGAAAGCCATCGCTAACGCTGCCACCAAAATGAACAGCGATCCCCCAGCCGTATAAAGGATG
>DATNPE010000409.1:0-11208 GCA_036703355.1 Allocoleopsis sp.
TGCTTCAGGCGGTCTTTCAGCTTTTGTGGCAGCGGACGGTTGGGGTACGAGCTATAGTGACCTGCCAAAGCATTGAGGGCAGTTCTCATCGTGGTGAAAGAGCTGAGCTTGATCACGGAGCCATCGCGACGGTAACGGGAAGCGAAATCATTGATTTTTTGCCGAGCTTCGGTCTGGAGCGCTACCCGATTGGGAGCGTCTTGAGGCAACTCAATGGTTTCCCGCAAGCTGTTAACCAGAGCCAGGGTATCTTGGCGATAATTGCCACTGAGCTGATCGCCACCGCTGCATCCTGTCAGACCAACCGCGACCACTAAAATCAGAGCTAGCAAACGTGACAGATAGCGCTTCATAATCTATTAACCGAAAAAGAACAGGATTTGAATAACAAAATTAACGTTAATCCTATCTCGTATCGGTCCTAGGGGATCACCTTCCTAAGGGATAGGTATCAAGCATCAGTGTAAAATTAGCCCCAAAAAAATTAATCCAGACAAAAAAGATTTGGCTGGATAGAGAAACTAACCGTCATCCTGCAAGAGACCTGCGAACGCTGAAGCCCAGAACGAGCCTCGATTAACCGAAGCGACCGCTGACGTATTCTTGAGTGATCTGCTGCTGAGGGCTTTGGAAAATAATTTCGGTGCGATCGTACTCAACCAAGTAACCGCTGCGTCCGCCCTTCTCGTTTTCTTCGACGTTGAAGAAGGCAGTGCGATCGGAAGCGCGCGAGGCTTGCTGCATGTTATGGGTAACGATGACGATTGTGTATTGCTGCTTCAGCTCCTGCATCAAATCTTCAATGCGTAGCGTGGAGATGGGGTCTAGTGCCGAAGCGGGTTCATCCATCAAAATAATATCGGGCTGAACGGCGATCGCGCGAGCAATACACAAGCGCTGCTGCTGACCACCGGAGAGTGCTAAACCACTGGCTTGAAGCTTGTCCTTGACCTCATCCCAAAGGGCTGCCTGCTTGAGAGATTGCTCAACCAATTCATCCATATCGCCTTTGTAACCAACGAGACGAGGACCAAAGGCAACGTTGTCATAAATTGATTTGGGAAATGGGTTAGGTTTTTGGAATACCATGCCGATCCGTCGTCTGACTTCTACCGGATCGACCTCGGCAGCATAGAGGTCTTGAGTATGGTAGTAAACCCGACCTTCAGCTCTAAATCCTTTGATGAGGTCGTTAAGACGGTTAAAGCAGCGTAGAAGCGTGCTCTTACCGCAACCTGAGGGGCCAATAAGCGCTGTGATTTGATTTTTGGCAATATCCATTGAGATATTGCGTAAGGCTCGAAAGTTACCGTAGTAAACGTTCAGATTTTCTGCGCGTAATACGGTTTCAGTTTGATTGGCAACTGGACTATGAGTATGCATAAAGTTAAGCCGAGTATGGATTGGATGGCCTCTCTGTAGGCTCTTGAAGTGGCTAAAACGATTCCCAATGCTTTTAGTCAAATTAAAGTAAGCAACCTTGCCTTAAACCACAAAGTGCTGCTCACAAACGATTTATCCAGCTAATTCATAAACTTGAGACCCAAATCTCCGGGTGCAGCCAACTACGTGTAAGTGGGCGATCGCAAACATCCATGAGTATGCCAGTTATCTTACATTCTATTCAACCTTTCTTTTCTCCTGCCGCAGCAAACTTAATCCGCAGGTGATTTAAGAATTGAAGAATTTCAGTGTTAAGGTCTGCGCCCAGTAATCCAACGAGCCAGAATACTAGCAACGAGAACGAGGGCTACTAGGACCAGAGAACCAGCCCAAGCCAATTCTTGCTGGTTTTTGTAAGGGGTGATGGCGTAGTTGAAAATTAGCACCGAGAGCGTAGGCGTGGGTTGCATTAACCCATTGACCCAAAACTGACTAAACAAGGCGGTGAAAATGAGAGGGGCTGTTTCCCCGGCGGCTCGCGCTACCGACAACATCACGCCTGTCAAAATGGCTGGGATCGCTGCTGGTAAAACCACACGGGTCACGGTTTGAAATTGCGTAGCGCCCAAACCCACCGCAGCTTGGCGCGTTTCATTTGGTACAGATTCCAGAGACTCAGCGGCAGTTCGCACAATAATAGGCAACATCAGAACCGCCAAAGCCACCCCTCCAGCGAGGGCTGAGAATGTCCCTGTGGTCAGCACCACAATACTGTAAGCAAAAACCCCCACCACAATTGAGGGCACGCCGCTGAGGACGTTGTTTAAGAAATCGACCCAGGATGCTAAGGCGGTATCTCTGGCAAATTCTGAGAGAAAGATGGCCCCTAAAATTCCGGCGGGAATGCTAATTGCGGCTCCGATGCCCACAGTCAGTAAGGTGCCGATGATGGCATTACCAAAGCCCCCTCCTTTTACCAATGGCGGGGGTGGCAGTTGGGTAAACAAGTCTAGGCTCAGGCGATCAGCCCCATTGAGCATGACGTAGGCTAGCACTGCGACCAAAGGCAACAAAGCGATCGCTGCCGCTAGAAACACTAACCCCGTCATAGCAGTGGAAAACAGAGTTCGGGGTGAGGTGGGCGATCGCATCAAACTACGAGGCGAAAACTGAGGCGATGGGGAAGGAGGGACAGCCATGTTAGCTACTACTTACTAAATCTTTATGCGCCAATTCAATCTGTCACGATGTTGTCTCTACAGACGCTGCCTCATGGTGCGAACCAAAACTTCAGCCAAAATATTCACGATCAGGGTCAAGCCAAACAAAATCAAGGCCGTGTACATCAGAGAGGAAATTTGCAACCCGGATGCTTCAGCAAACTGGTTGGCTAAGAGCGAGGCGATCGTTGTGGCAGGCGAAAAGATCGAGGGACTGACCGTGTTGGCATTGCCAATCACCATCGTGACTGCCATTGTCTCTCCCAAAGCTCTACCCAGACCCAGCATGGTGCCGCCCACAATCCCTGAGAAAGCGGAAGGGAGTATGACTTTGAGAATCGTTTCCCAACGAGTCGCCCCTAAACCGTAGGCTGCTTGGCGCAACTCGGAAGGAACCGCCACTAAAGCGTCGCGGGAAATTGCTGCAATAATGGGCAAAATCATGATGGCGAGGATGACGCTGGCCACATACATGCCTGGTCCTCGGGGTGGCGTGCTAAAGAAAGGCACCCAACCCAGATTTTGGTGCAGCCAAAGACCCAGTTTACTCAGCAAGGGAATCAGTACAAAAATGCCCCACAGCCCGTACACCACACTGGGAATGGCTGCGAGTAACTCAATCAGAAAGACTAAAGGCTGCTGAATGCGGGATGGCAGGAAATCTTCGCTGAGAAACAGGGCCACTCCCACACCGATGGGTAGGGCCATCAACAGCGCCAAAAAAGAACTGACCAGAGTTCCATAGATCGCAGGCCAAGCCCCATACTGATCTGCAACCGGATTCCAGGTGCCAGAGGTTAAAAAGCTCAAGCCAAATTCTCGAATCGCAGGCCAAGACTGATTCGCCACCTGCAAGGCGATCGCCAGTAGGGTTAAACCAACCGCGATCGCGAAGAAGCCAGTGAGCCATTTAAAGCCAACATCAACATACCGGGAGACTCGAGACCGCTGATTGATTGTCCCCTGAGAATCTCTGGCCAGCAAAGTCATGATTTCCTCGACTAATAAAGACATTCCGTAGGAGCTGCCAAGACACCTACGGAAACCTGAATAACTTTCTATTGTGCCGGAGTTGCTGCGGCAACTTTAATGGTATCAAGAGTTGCCACAACTCGATTGGCCAGCTCGTCGGGTAGAGGGACGTAGCCCAATTCCTGAGCATACTGGTCTCCTTCAGAGAGTGCCCACTTCACCATGTTTTTCAACGCATCTGCCTCAGTAGGGTTGTCGTATTGGCTGTAAAGCAACAACCAGGTGAGGCCGTTAATGGGGTAAGCATCTTTGGCGGCTGGATCAGGAATGACTAAGGCAAAGTCTTCGGGCACAGCCACACCTGCAAAAGCTTTAGCTGCTGATTCTGGGCTTGGTGCCACAAATTCACCTGCTTTATTTTGGAGGGTGGCAGCTTTGAGATTGTTTTCTTTAGCGTAGGAGTACTCGGTATAGCCGATCGCACCTGCGGTTTGTAGCACCTGCGCCGTGACTCCTTCATTACCCTTAGCGCCTACGAAGCCAGCGGGCCACTCAACAGCTTTAGATGCACCCGCTGTCCAGTTGGGGCAAGCTGCTTCCAGGTGAGTCGTAAAGATAAAGGTAGTGCCGCTACCATCAGAGCGGTGCACAAAGGTGATGGGAGTGTTGGGTAGATTAACACCAGAGTTGGCTGCGGCAATTTTGGGGTCGTTCCAGGTTTTAATCTCTCCTTGGACAATACCGCAGTAAGCTTCGCGCGATAGTTTCAGGTTATCAACCCCTTCGAGATTGTAAGCGAAAACGACTGCACCCCCGGTCATGGGGATTTGAATGGCTTGACCTCGCTGAGCCGGAAAGCCTTGGCGTTCATCGTCCTTCAGGGGGGCATCAGAAGCCCCAAAGTCTACCGTTTGCGCCAAGTATTGTTTGACACCCGCTCCACTACCAACCGACTGATAGCTGATCTGAACATTGGGGTTTTGCTTGTTGTACTCAGAAAACCAGCGTTGATACAACGGAGCAGGGAAGCTAGCACCAGCGCCACTAAGAGCAATCGTTTGACCACCACCAGCATTGCTACCGGGTGCAGAGCCAGCACCTTGAGGACCGCTAGGGGGAGTTTGTTGGCAGGCAGCTAGGCCGACTGTCAGCGCGATCGCAGAAGTCAGAAAAGCTCGACGAGCAGAGTTGAAGTGAAGCGCCATTGTCAAGTTCTGGGTAATTTTACTGGACTACTTGTTAGCAAACGAGAAGAAGAATACAACTAAAGCGTAAAGATAAGGTTAACAAGCGCACTAAAATCCCTAGAACCCCCAGACAAGCTGGAAAAAGTACCAATGCTTGACGGTAGCTGCTAGACCGTTAAAGCTTATACAGACTTCGACTGCTTTACTAAAAGCCAGCTAAAACCTTTTCTGAATTTTTACCGTCAAAATAAATTTGACTATGTTTGCAAACTTTTCTAACTGAATTATTTTAGCTTGATCTATCTTAGTGACAGCAGTCAGCTGATGCATTGAGATGAAGCAAAATAGGTGAATTTGAGCTTAGGGGAAGACGATCCAGTTAAAAAAGGTTAACTTAGAGAACTCTCTCATTTAATCTATTCATTAATTTAGAAGTTGACTTGAGTTGTATCAGTGTGAAGTGCTAAAGAGTTCGGCGACGAAAGTTGTCATTCCCAACTCCCAAGATAAAAAGATAGAATTTGCCTGTAGTAGTGCACCCAGCGCCATAGCTCGCGTCCTCTCAAGAGCGCTGCATGACTCCAATTATTGGCTGACTTAGCAATGCTCACTAAATTGTGGAAATTTAGTGATACCAGTTGGAATGTGCAGCAGGATTTAAGAAACGTTGTGTGGACAAAAACGGCTTCCGCATCTCACTCGCACCTCTTATGCGAACTAGCGAACAAATTCAAGCAGAAATAGAAGAGCGGTTAGGCTTCTTTCCACCTTTCTTTGCACCTGCACAGCCCACTCCAGAAATTTTGGAAAATCTGTGGCAGCAAACTTTGTCTGCATATCTTGACAATCCTTTACCCCCTCTGTTGAAGGAAAAACTCTCAGCTTATTTGTCACGCTACTGTGCCATTCCTTATTGCATGATTTGCCACAGTTGCATGTTGCGTCCATTGGGTTTGTCAGCCTCTGAAGTGCTTAAATTGCTGGAGTCTCCACCCCCTAATGAAGCAGGCATTCAACATTACTTGCAGATTTTGAAGTCGCAGATCCTGCCTCTCAATTTATGGCCTGAAGCTGGCTCAATGTTGGAAGAGAGTATTCTCAGTAGTGCTGTTTATATCTTCCTCAGCTTAGATTTTTCTAAAGCTTGCCGCAGCGAATTGCGCCGAGTGCTGGGAACTCATTACTACAATCATTTAAGTGCATTGCTGGCCTATATTAAGCTTTGCCATGCCTGGGTAGAAACCCATCCAGAAGTGACTTATGAGTTTGATCAACGGGCTCAAGAACATTTAGAGCCGCTGTTGCAAGAAGCACCACAACTCAACCGATTCTTCCGACAATACCGTCAACAAATTTATTTAGAAACTCAGAATCATGAGCAACAGTTGTTGGTAGAAATTAGCCAGCGACAACATATTGAGGCGGTTTTACAGGAAACAAACCAAGTTTTGCAAGCGTTGATCCAAGCGGCCCCCTCAGCCATTGTGGTGTTGGATCAAGCAGGCAAGGTGAAGCTTTGGAATGCTGCTGCTGCAACTTTATTTGGTTGGCAAGATGCGGAGGGCTTAGGGCAGCCTTTGCCAGTGGCAGCGGAGGGGCAACCAGCAAAATTCCAACAGCTCTATCAAGATACGCAGCGAGGTAAGACCTTTACAGGTTTACAAGTCCGTTATCGAAAACCAGATGCTTCACGGGTTGACTTGAGTATTTCGGCAGGACCGCTCTATGACGTGGAGGGACAAATCAACGGCACGATCGCGGTGATTTCAGATATTACGGAGCAAAAGCGATCGCAGGAGTTACTAGAGCGACTCAGTCATCAAAACCAGTTGATTCTTAATTCGGCGGGGGAAGGAATTTACGGCTTAGATGACCAGGGGCAAGTTTCTTTCATCAATCCAGCAGCTTCTAAAATGCTCGGCTGGGAAGTTGCTGAGGTGATTGGCCAGTCTATGCACGCTCTCATGCATCACTCTAAGGTGGATGGCACTTCCTACCCAGTGGCAGAATGTCCAATTTATGCCACTTTCCGGGATGGGTTAGTACGTCAAGGCATAGAAGATGTGTTTTGGCGCAAGGATGGCACGCCATTCTGGGTGGAATACACCAGTATGCCAATTCACGAGCAAGGGGTGCTGAAGGGGGCAGTGATCACCTTTAAGGACATTACTGAGCGCAAACGAGCAGACGTGCAGCTACGACAGCAGGCAGAACGCGATCGCCTACTTGCCGACATTGCTCTACGGATTCGGCGATCGCTCCAGCTCGAAGACATTCTTCAGACGGCTGTGACTGAGGTACGCAATCTATTACAAATTGAACGTGTCGCTATTTACAAAATTATTCCTGGTCAGTCTGGGAAGTTTATTGTGGAGTCTGTGGCACCGAGTTGCCTATCGGTGCTCAATGTGGCGTTGCAAGATCCTTGTTTTGACCATAAATATAGCGATGCATATCAGCAGGGGCGGATTTGTGCGGTAGATGATATTTACGAAAAAGCTTATCCGTCCTGCTATCTAGATTTGCTAGAGCGAGTGAAGATTCGCGCCAACTTGCTAGTGCCGATTGTTTCTAGCGATCAGTTGTGGGGGTTGCTGTGTGTGCATCAATGCTCGATCCCTCGACATTGGGAAACGTTTGAAATTGATTCACTGCAAAGACTGGTGACTCAATTGGCGATCGCCATTCAACAATCAGAACTGTATGAACAGGTGCAGCACCTCAATGCAGATCTAGAACAGCAGGTAGCAGAACGCACCGTGCAACTGCAACAAGCGCTAGCCTTTGAAGCCATGCTGAAGCGGATTACCGATAAGGTGCGCGATAGCTTGGATGAAGACTATATTCTCAGCACCACAGTCAAGGAATTAGCGCAGGGCTTGGGAGTCATTTGCTGTGATACCGGACTCTACAATGCAGAGCACACAGCTTCTACGATTAGTCATGATTACAGCACGGGTACGTCGGCGGTAGGGCGAACCATGCAGATGGCCGATCGGCCAGAAATCTACCAACACCTCTTACAAGGCCAGTATCTGCAATTTTCGATCCACGATGGGCTAAGAATCCGCACAATTGAACCCTCTTCGACTATCTTGGCTTGCCCGATCCTGGATGACCAAGGAGTTCTAGGTGATCTCTGGCTTTTTCGGCCTCAAAATTTAGTCTTTAATGAGTTAGAAATTCGCTTGGTGCAACAAGTGGCGAACCAGTGCGCGATCGCCATTCGCCAAGCTCGCCTTTATCAAACCGCGCAAGCCCAAGTTGCAGAATTGGAAAAGTTAAATCGCCTCAAGGACGATTTCCTCAGTACCGTGTCTCACGAACTCCGCACGCCAGTCTCAAACATGAAAATGGCGATTCATATGCTGCGAATGGCCCCAAACCGGGAGCGGCAAGAACGCTATCTGCAAATTTTGCAAAGTGAATGTACTCGCGAAGCTGACTTAATCAACGACCTCCTAGACCTACAACGCCTGGAAGCTGCTTCTTACCCGTTGTTTGTGGTTGAGTCAATTGATTTGCAAGAATGGTTGCCTGAGCTGATAGAGCCATTTCAAACGCGATCGCACCAACACCAACAGATGTTGCACTTAGAGTTCTTGTCGCAACCGCCACCTTTGGTTTCCGATCGAGCCAGCCTCAACCGAGTCATTGCCGAACTGCTCAACAACGCTTGCAAATACACACCACCCCAAGGCCAAATTGTTCTTCAGGTTGGCTACGAGCCTCAAGCCCAAACGACGCTGCCTGGAGCCAAAGCCAGTGTTACCTTGGCGGTTCGTAACCAGGTGGAAATTCCCGCTGCTGAGCTACCTCGCATCTTTGAAAAATTCTATCGAGTTCCGAATGCCGACCCTTGGAAGCAGGGTGGCACAGGTCTGGGGTTAGCGCTAGTGCAGCGATTAGCCGAGCGGCTCAAAGGCAACATCCGAGTCGAGAGTGGAGCAGGCTGGACCACTTTTTTCCTCACCTTGCCCGTGCAGTCTAGTGCCGAAAGTTCTAGCAAAACTTAAGCGCTGCCATCTTAAAGCCCCAGATCCGGTGCCTCTGAATTCGGTTTCTTATCTTGGCTTGCTTGACGCTCTCTCAGTTTTAAGAGAATTTCAGCATGGACTTCGCGCGTGATGGGATAGAAATACGCTAAACCTAAACCCAGCAACAGGAAAGCTAAAGGCAGAGGACCAACCAAATAGCGAATTGCCAACAAAGCGGACTCCGGTTGTGGAGGGGGTGGATCAGCCGTACTGGCAATAAACCCAGCGCCATCCAGAACTTTGCCGACCATAAACAAGCCGAACGCGAGTCCTACTTTCTGGAGGAGTACCATAAAGCCATAGAAGATTCCTTCCCGTCGCTGTCCAGTCTGTAACTCGTCTAGTTCAATGACATCAGGCATCATGGACCAAGGAATGAGGTAGGCGGTGGAAACGCCAAATCCTGCGAGAAAGGCCAGCACAAACATTAAGGTGGTTTGTCCTGGTTGCAGAAAGAATAGAGCAATTTCTGCAATAATCCACAAGCTCATGCCCATGAAGTAAACCGCTTTCTTGCCCAATCGTTCGCTGACTCGGCTCCACACAAACAGCATCACTAAGGCGGTCACTTGAATTACCAATACCACCTGAGTAAATGTTTCTTGAGAGAGCTGCATCCAATTGACGACAAAGTAAGGAATCACTGCGACGGTGTTCTGCACCGCAATCCAAGAGCAGAGGTAAATGCCCACAACAAAAAGAAAAGGCCGATTGCTAAAGACAATGCGGAGTTGTTGGAGATAGGGCATTGGTTCAGTGCGATCGCGACTGGCTTGGCGCTGTTGTTCGGTGACTGCAACACGCTTTCTGGTCCCCAAAACACACCAGTAGATCGGCAGCACTGACAGAACAGTACAGATACCTGCCAGAACTAGATATTGTTGAGCAGAATCGGCTCGAACCGTCTTGAAGACGACCAGGGCCAAGAGTAGCGAGAGAATGCTGCCCCCAATGGAGAAGGCAAAGCGAAAACTGTTGAGGTTGGTGCGCTCGTTATAGTCCTGGGTTAGCTCTGGCGTTAAGGCGGTGTAGGGTAAGTTGACGGCAGTGTAGAACGTATTGAACAGAACTGAGATAGCCACGTAATACCAGAACAACCCCCATTGATTGGTGACAGGGTTGCTACTGAAGCGGGGCACCAGCCACTGCAAAAAGAAGAAGATGCCAAAGGGAATAGCTCCAAAAATCATCCAGGGATGCCGTCGGCCCCAGCGGCTCTGCGTGCGATCGCTCAACGTCCCGACCACAGGGTCATTGACCGCATCCCAGACTTTACCAATCATCAAAATATTTGCGGCCAACCCTGCCCCCAGTCCTGCCACATTGGTAAAGAAAAACAGCAAGAATACGCCTAGCAGATTGGCTGTAATGGCAGGCCCTAGATCTCCTGCGCCGTAAGCTAGTTTGGTACTTAAACTGAGCTTGTCTCCTGGAACACCAGCAGCGTCAGTCGTGGGGAACGGCTCGTTCATAACAATTGGCAACGCCGAAAGAGAGCAACCCTTGGTATGGAATACAACCAGGGTTTATCAAAACTATCAGAAACTGTTAGAGTTTCTGTGCTTTGGCACGATAAGTTAACGGTAGCGCTAAACCCTTGGCTTCTGGAGTGGGTCGTTTTAGCACCTGACTGAAGGTGATCGACCAAGCATCATCCGGAGAAACCCGATAAATCCATTGCGCCTCAGGACAAGTGAGGGAGGGGCGACGAGTGGAACTGACGGAAGTTGCAGGAGATTGAGCGATCGCAGCTTTGGTCTTCAAAACTTTTTGCGTTAATTCCAAGTCCACCATCAAGAAGCCTGCGGTGCGCCACTGTTGAGCAAAGCCAAACAAGGTCGCTTCTCGCTCGTTGTTCCAGGCGGCTAATGAAGTGTCTAAGCCCCTATCAAACGCAGGGGCATCAAAGCGGCAGCTATCTTGTTGAGGCAGCGATCGATAGGCTTGTCGCATTTTGTCAGCCGCATCTAAAGCCGCTAAGCGCAGATAGGGCTGGCGCAGCGAGGATAAAAATCTCTGTGACCAAGCGAGAGGTTGTGGCTGAGCCAGCACATCAGCGTTGCGGATTGAGTCAGCGACGAGCCAGCTCTCCCAGTTCAATGCCACGAGAAACGATTGGCGATAGTCATGTTCCATCAGGCGCTGCTGCCACACCGGGGGTAGCTGTTTGATTTTGCGCAGTGTGCCTGCTTGAGTCTTAGCCACCACTAACGCCACCACTTGACTGCTCAGCTCTGGGCGATCGCGCAAAACTTGATTGAGCTTCCAACTGGCTTCCAAGTCCGCGATCGCCGCTTCAGTTTGCCCTAAGCGATTTTTTTCTAAGGCATCAATTACTAGCAAGCGTTGCAGCCTGACGAAGCCAACAAAGGTGGGCCGAACTTGAGCCGCGTTAGGAGAGGGCATGGC
>DATNPE010000410.1:0-3092 GCA_036703355.1 Allocoleopsis sp.
GCCCATCTCCTAAAGCTGCCCGGAGTTGCAGCGCTTGAGTGAGCAATTCACGAGCTATAGCGATGTTCTCCAGACACAGCGCTCTCGTGCCTAGTTGGTGCAAAGCCCAAGCTTCTGCCGCCGAATCACCGAGCGATCGCGCTGCTAGTAATCCCCACTCTAGGACTCGCGCCCACAATCCCCATTGCTTGCTGAGGGCTAAGGTTCCTTCTATCACCCGCACCAGTTGCAGCGTTACGGCCCACTGTTCAGTGCTCACTGCAAATTGCAATACTTGAGCGATCGCGTCCATATTCTCCAGCAGTTGGCTGGGGTCTGCCTGATGTTGTTCCGCCCAAGCAGAGAAGTAATGCAGAGCCCGCTCTCGCCAAGCCGTTAAATCCCAAGTTTGCTGCACAGATGTAGTTAAGGTCTGACTCAGGCTGTAGCGAGAACCTTCTCCTTGAACCAAGCGGGCTTGCTGTAGTGTTTCCAGAATCGTTTCCGCATCAGGTAGATCGGTTAAAGCCGCCGCCTGCTTCGCCAGTAGCCCAATACCACTGAGAGCCGCTAACCCTGCCAGCACCCATTCTTGCCGTTCTGACAACGCGGTCAAAATATTTTGGATTAACGCTTGCAGTGGTGACGCACTTCGCATTTGCCGCACCAGCTCAGCTAAGGTGATTGGTTGATTCCGCACTTGGCCTGCGGCATAAAGCAAATGCCGAGGATTGCCTTCTAGAAGATTCCATAGAGCTTGAGCACTAGGCTTTTCTACATCTGTTAAAGCTCGGCCCAGTTCCCGTTCTATCAACACCAGTGCTTCGGGCAGTGGTAATCCAGGGAGCAGCAGCGATCGCCCCTCCTCCAAACGCCGCTCTGGAGAAGCCAGGAAAAAGGTGCAACCTGGCACAGCATTCATCAGAGTTTCCACTTCCCGACGTTGCAGATGCTGATCATCCAGCAAAATCAGTGCCTGCCGATGTTGCAACGCCTGACGAATCTGCATGTCCGTAGGCTTAAACGGAATATCGCTTTGACAAAAGAGATCGAATAGCGCCTGAAGCACATCGCTCACAGGTTGACTAAGGCTGGGTTCTAGATAAATCGTGCCATGAGGAAAAGGTAGCGTTACCTGTGGGTCATAAGCTAAGTGACGCAGCAAAACAGATTTGCCAAATCCAGAACCGCTATAAAGCTCCACAGGGGCTTTCGTTTGGAGGGTGGCGATCGCCATGGCAATTTCTGTCTGGCGACCCAACAAGCCAGCAAAAGGACGCGGCAACACAAATACGGGAGTGGCACGCAGAGAGATTTGGGGCTGCTGCTCTGGTGCGGCAATCTGAACAATGCCACCATGTACCGAGCCGATTTGAATAATGTGATGCCCAACCGCCAGCTGATCGTGGTTTTGGCTCTGGGAACTGGAGGCTGGATGGCGAGGAGGTTGACTCTGGGTAGGTGACGCAGCAGGATCTACGGGCACTACTGCCGAATCAACTTTTTGGGGACCGATAGATGAAGCTTGGCTCTCTAGCTGTATCTCTTCAGCCATATCCATCGCTGCCTGGGAAGCTCTATCTCGATTCTCCAAGGTCTGATTCGGCAACGACATTACCCCGGCGGGTACTCTTACAAAGCTGAGGACGCGATCGCGTAAAATGTCAGGGCTGTGTTGCCATAGTTTTTCTCACGACAGACTTCTAGCGTTGGTATGTTACCAATGGTCCATCCTTGGGGGTCGTGCTCGACAGCAATCTCACCGTCAGGGGCTAGGAGTTGATAGTGAGCGATCGCCTCTAAAACAGGCTGGTACAGGTCGCTGGCATAAGGTGGATCAAAATAAATGCAGTCAAACTGTTGCCCTGACGCTCCGGGCAAGCGCTGCAACACATCTCCCCGCCACACCTGAAATTGCTGCTCTGGTTTAGCCACCTGCTGCCAATTGTGTCGAATCAAGCTGCAAGCTCGACTCGATTGCTCAATCCCCAAGGCTGAAGCCGCTCCTCGACATAGGGCTTCTGCTCCCATTGCGCCGCTGCCAGTACACAAGTCCAGCCAACGGCAACTCTCAATTCTCCCCTGCCAGATATTAAACAAAGCTTCTCGAACCCGTGCCGAAGTCGGTCGAGTTGCCTGTCCTGGCAAAGTTCTCAGCTGGCGATTGCCATAAATTCTTAAACTCATGAATTAACGTCGCGGCTCATTACCATAGCCATCACAACTGGGAGAAACCTGCTGGCGATCGCTGTACCAAAGCCAGCACCTAAGCTAAAACCGTCGTCCGCACTTGACTGACAAAGTTCGCTAACATTTGTAGACCTGCTCCAGAAGACTTTTCGGGGTGGAACTGCACTGCCATCAAATTGTCACGGGCGATCGCAGCAGTCACAGTCTGGCTCCCATGCGTCACGGTTGCAGCTCGCACTTGCGGATCAGCAGGATCTACATAATAAGAGTGGACGAAATACGCCCAAGGCTGAGTGGGTAAGTTTTGCCACAGGGATAGTTCTGGCTGAGTGAAGTTGAGCTGATTCCAACCCATATGGGGAATGGTAATTCCAGGTTCATGTTGGAAATGCCGCACCACTCCCGGAACAATGCCCAAGCCTGGTTCCTGTCCTTCTTCACTGCCATCAAACAAAATCTGCAACCCTAAGCAAATGCCAAGAAATGGCTTGCCACTGGCGACTGCTTGTTTCATCGGTGCCTCTAAACCACGCGATCGCAAATGCTGCATTGCGGGGTCAAAGGCTCCTACACCAGGCAATATCACTGCATCTGCTTGGTCGATTTCATGGGGGCGATCGGTAACTTGAGGTGTAGCTCCCGCTTGCTCCAAGGCTTTACAGACCGAGTGCAAATTGCCCATGCCATAATCGACCACTGCAATGACTGCCATTCACCCACTTCCCTGTGCTGATTCAAAGTACTTTCATTGTAGTTGGTTGGAGAGATAATCCTTGATGTCCAAACGTATCCTGCTCACCTCATTTACCACCTGGCAACCCCATCAGCGATCGAATTCTTCCGATGACTTACTGGAAATAGTCGCTCGCCAAAATCCTTATCCTCAACAACTCTATTTCCTCCGCCAAATTCCAGTCGATTTT
>DATNPE010000411.1:0-3532 GCA_036703355.1 Allocoleopsis sp.
GGGTAGAAATCGTCTAGTTTGTAGAGAGCCATAGACTTGTTCCTAAAAGGGTTAACGACAGCGATCGCCGCCTCTGTAGAAAATTGAGGCCATGCGATCGCTGGAACTTTAGAGATTCAAGCTAGGATTAGCGGCGATCGCGCTTAGTTGTACCTTTGTCGATAATGCCGCGACCTGCATCGTCAACGTCTAGCTCTTCGCGACGGATTTGCTCTTCTGCGGTCACGGTGTCTTGCTCAACTTCCTTCCGGATGTTGACTTGCTCACGCACGAAGGCTTCCTTGTGTACGTCAGCTCTCTCTTCGTAGATGTCCACGTGAGCGACTGTGCCTTCCTGGAAAGCCACTTCCCCAGGAGGAACCGGAGTACCAGCCCCGGTAGGAGTGGTGCGCTCAATCACGACACGCTCTTTCTCTACAGGCACAGAAACTCGGGCTGTTTCGGTTTCGACGTGCTTACCAACGGTAACTTCCCCAGTCTTCTGGCGCTGTTTGTTGGTGATCAGCCGCTCTTCATACAACCGCAGCGTTTGATGGTCGCGATCGTTGAGGTTGTATAACGCCGCGTCTTGCTTGTAGTCATAGGTGTCACGATTGAAAGGCACGTTGCCAGCGGTGCTTGCAGTCGTTGCGGTGCTCGCCCCAGTACCTGCTCTACCCGCAGCCATCGGGCGGTAGACCCCCCGTACGTTTTCTTCGTAGTCTTGGTCGATTTTGAGGTTGTCAGTAAATTCTGGCAGATCCTCAACTTGCTGCTTGGTCAAGCCATTGACGTTGACTCGGCGTTGGGTATAGTCAATCTGAGCCAAGCCGATGGGCAACAGTACTTTTTTACCCAGCACCCAGAAACCAGTGTCTACCACCAGATAGCGGAAGCGGCCATCCCGCTCGTCTACCAAAACGTCATGAACTGAACCGACTTTATCGTTCTGAGCATAAACATCTAAAGACTTGATGTCATCACCGTTGGCATGGTCTTTGTAATCGGGATAGTAGCTTTCAAGTTTTGTAAGAGCCATAGGTTCCTCCTAAAAAAGGTTTAAAGCAACATGCATTTATCCACCAGGTTATGAAGAGCACAGTCAGACTTCATCTCCCAGATGGCGGACCTAAATGCAGTTCTTTCTCCTAGAAATTCATTAAAATTGTGATCCACCAAAACTAGAAAAATCAGCTAAGGCTAGTTCCTCTAGGGCTTCGCAAAATCATCAAGTGTTGAATTTAAAAGTTGTGATCGAAGTAACTTTTCAATACAAATTGGTACGTCGTAAGAGTGACTATTTTTTTAAGTTAAATAAAGCTTGAGTCATCATAGAAAACCTTTATGAACGAAATTCGTTCAAGTTTCATCACAGTTGAATATGTATGTCTGAGCATTCTTGGTTATCAACCCTCAAACAAGAACGAGCGATCGCGGTCATTCGTGCCCCTGAGTTGACGCTAGGTCAGCAAATGGCACGGGCCGTTGCAGCGGGTGGTATGCGATTGATTGAAATTACCTGGAATAGCGATCGCGCTCCAGAGTTGATTGCGTCTCTCCGTGCGGAGCTACCCGATTGCTTAATTGGCACGGGCACTTTGCTCAATCGTGAACACTTACAATTGGCGATCGCCGCAGGGGCACAGTTTTTGTTTACCCCTCACGTCGATTTCGCCTTGATTCAAATGGCTTTGCAACAGGGTGTGCCTATTGTGCCAGGGGCTTTGTCTCCGACTGAAATTGTTACTGCTTGGCAGGCAGGCGCGACGAGTGTCAAAGTCTTTCCGGTCCAGGCAGTTGGCGGCGCGAGCTATATTCACAATTTACAGGGACCGTTGGGCCAGATCCCCCTGATTCCGACGGGGGGAGTCACCATCGAAAATGCCAAGGATTTTCTGGCAGCAGGGGCGATCGCAGTGGGTTTGTCGGGTAACTTGTTTCCAGCAGCAGCAGTGCAAGCAGGCAACTGGCAAGCGATCGCTCAACAGGCAAAAATCCTGCGGCAGCAGGTTGCAAATGTCTGTATTTCATGATTTATGGTGAACATAGCAAAATAGCCAATCCGGGTGCTTGATCTACGTTGCACTTATTCCTCTCGTTGGCTAGGAGGTCATTAGGATGGGTGATATTACTCCTCTCAGAGGACAATCCCAAGGTCAACCCCGTTGGCATCGTGCTTGGTTGAGTACAGCGTTAGCATTAGCAATTTTAGGAATAGAACCTGTCTGGACAGGCAGCGTTGCAGCCCATGACACCAGTGCATTGACGGCAAAGATGCAGACGCTGCGGCAATCCGATCGCCGCTGGATTGAAATTGACCTCTCATCCCAGCGCTTGATTGCTTGGGAAGGCCAAACTCCGGTTTACGCCATTATCGTTTCTACGGGGAAAGCCTCCACCCCAACTCGTACCGGAGCTTTTGCCATTCAAACCAAGCATCGCCAAGCCCGGATGCGAGGAGCCGATTACGATATTTCTGATGTGCCTTACACCATGTACTACTCTGGCAACTACGCCATTCATGGAGCTTATTGGCACCACCGCTTTGGTACGCCTGTGAGTCATGGCTGTGTCAATGTGGCCGTCAATCATGCCAATTGGTTGTTTGACTGGGCGACGGTCGGCACTCCTGTTGTGGTGCATTCTTAGCTGAGCTGAACCACGACTTGATCTTCTAGCAGAGTTTGATTCATCAGCAAGTCTTCCACCGTAATCCGCAGGAACCGCTGGGCATCGACTTGGAACAAAACCTTAATGCGATCGCTGCCAGGATGTCCGGGTGGCGTGAGTTGAGCGATCGTCCGGGCACCTTCGCGATCATTCAGCGGCTGTACCTGGGTTTGACCACTGGCTAAGCTGCGAGTCACTAGGCGATCGCCATCGAAGTACACTTCTGTACCACCAGACTCAGACCCCATTTCGCCCAAAATCAACTCAATGCTGGGCTGACCTTCTACCGAAGCTCCTAAGACTAGATCTACAGGTTCCGCCATTGGGTAAGGTTGGCCTGACTTGACGATGGGGTGCCAGTTGTGGGAGTTTTGGCGGCGATCCCAGTAGCGCACACCGTAGCTGTGGTAGAGAAAGTCTTTGAGTTCTACGCCTTGATTTAGTTGTAAAGCGCCTTGAGCGATCGCCTCAAAGGGTTTAGAGGAGCGAATTTTGGCAACATCAAAATACTGTTGTACCCAAGTCTGGACTGCGGGAATTTGTGCCGTTCCGCCCACCAGCAACACACCGCTAATGTCCTCAATTTCGATGCCCTGCTGTCTGGCTTGGCGCAACACCTGAGTCATGCTGTCATCCAAGCGCTCAAAGAACTGATGCTCTTGCAAAATCGATTCAAAGCGATCGCGATCGAGGGTGAGTTCGTAGCTTTCAAAGGTTTCGTCGTTAAAGTAAACTTCGTTGGCTTGGGATTGAAGTGAGAGCTGAATTTTTAGCCGCTCTGCTAGGCGAGTGGTGAGAGGGGTCGCTGTCAATCCTTGAGTGGCCCCAAAGTAATCGACTAGCCAATGGTCGATATCAGCACCGCCCAAATTCTGTCCTGCCT
>DATNPE010000412.1:0-2276 GCA_036703355.1 Allocoleopsis sp.
AAAGGCACGGTAGTTATTGGCTATAACTAGCCGCCCCTCTTGCAATAGCTCTTGAAACCCAATTACCGATACCAAACTCGTATCTTTAATCAACGTGATAAACTCATTTCCTAGCGGTGGCAGCATCCGTCGTAAAGCTTGGGGAAAGATAACAAAGCGCATGGTTTGCACTGATCCTAAGCCCAATGACTGGGATGCTTCCGTTTGTCCCTTTTCAATTGACTGGATACCTCCCCGAACTATCTCAGCCAGATAGGCAGCACTATTGAGAGTCAGCGCCGTTACAGCCGCCGTTAAACGATTCATGCTGAATTCGATGCCAAATCCTTGGATTAGGGCGGGTATGCCAAAGTAAATCATGAGAATCTGAACTAGCAATGGTGTGCCCCGGAAGAAGTCGATATAGGCGATGGTTGCCCAACGTAGCGGCGTCACGGGTGAGAGACGGATAATGCCGAGGAGAGAACCGGCTATCATTCCCAGGAGGACAGAGATGACAGTTAGTTCGAGGGTTACGAATGCTCCCCGCAACAGGGTGGGCAGGGCGTCCAAAATGACACGGGACGATTGAAGAGTGTTCGTCGAGTCACCAACGTTGACGGTTTCTGGCAGTTGTGGAGGTGTGGCATTAAACCACTTTTGGTAGATCTGCTCGTAGGTGCCATCATTCAGAGTGGCGGTTAAACCCTGGTTGATGGCAGCGAGGTGACGAGAATTTTTGGCGGTGGCGATACCATAGTATTCTGCGGTAAGGAGTTGCTCAACAATTTTGATTCCTTTGAGGTTATTGCTCTTAAGGGCATAGAGGGTGACAGGAGCATCATTGATAACGGCATCGACATTACCATTGAGCAATTCTTGAAGGGCGAGGGGGGCTGAATCAAAGGTACGAATGTTAGCACCTGGAAGTTTTTTCGCTTCTTGAGCGCCAGTTGTGCCGATTTGTACGGCAATCTTCTTGTTTTTGAGACTCTCAAAAGAGGTGATATCGTTATTGTCCGCTTTTACTGCGATCGCTAATCCTGCTTTGAAATACGGTCGCGAGAAAGATATGGTTTTGCTACGCTCTTCATTAATCGTGATGGAGCTAATCGCTGCATCCACCGTATTGGCTTGCAAAGCGGGGATAATACCGTCAAAGGGCAAGCTCTGAAATTCGACCTCAAAGCCACCCGCTTTGCCAACAGCCCTCATCAGATCAATGTCAAAACCCTGTAAGCCACCGTCCTTCACCTGAAATTCAAAGGGTGGAAAAGCAGGTTCTGTCGCCACCTTGAGAGTTTCTTTGGCGAAGATGGAACTGGCACTAAAAACGGCAACGCACAAAATCAGGAGAAAACTTAAGCCGAGAATTAGTCTGCGACTCAGCCGACGAAATGGAATAAATTTATACATGTGCGTTGTTTCCCTTGGTTCATCCCTTAGCAGCAGTGACTTTCTACGTTCAACCCTAATCACTTGCTGATTGAACACGTCTTGCTTTTTACTGTGCAAGCTCTTGCAGTGAGTTAAATGTAAGGATAATTACAAATAGCAGTGCGATCGCTAAGATGAAATTTTAGTTAATACCCAACTAGGGGACTCAGCAATGGAGGATTCCAGCCCAGCAATTGTATTTGAGAGCATCGAGAAAAACTTTGGTGCTCTCAAGGTTCTACAAGGTATTAGCGGCTCGATTAACCGGGGAGAAGTTGTTACGGTAATTGGTTCCTCCGGTTGCGGTAAGAGTACCCTGCTTCGCTGTTTCAATCGTCTAGAGAAAATCAATGCTGGGCGTCTAGTTGTTAATGGGATAGATTTGTCGCCTCCCACTCTCAGCCAGAAGCAATTACGGAGATTGCGATCGCAAGTGGGTATGGTGTTTCAGCAGTTCAACCTATTTCCCCACATGAGCGTGCTGGACAATTTAACGTTAGCGCCGCGTCAGGTATTAGGTAAGTCTCGCCAGGAAGCCGAAGAGCGGGCTAGACTTTACCTGGAGAAGGTGGGTTTAGCCGAGAAGGCACAAGTGTATCCAGAACAGTTGTCGGGGGGACAGAAGCAGCGGGTTGCGATCGCACGTAGCTTGTGCATGAACCCTCAAATTATGCTATTCGACGAACCAACCAGCGCGCTCGATCCTGAATTAGTAGGAGAAGTGCTGCGAGTTATGCAGCAGTTAGCCGAAGAAGGGATGACAATGGTGGTTGTCACTCACGAGATGCAATTTGCTCGTGAGGTGGCTCATCGAGTAATCTTTATGGATCAAGGTCGCGTGGCAGAAGCAGGAATTGCAC
>DATNPE010000413.1:0-4766 GCA_036703355.1 Allocoleopsis sp.
GAGAAACGGGGATTCCGATAGGACGAGGAGCCATCCAGTCGTGGCGATTTGGGAACTTTAAAAAAGAGATCCACCCCAACGGATACAGAGCGATCGCGCAGTGGAGAACTCTCCAGGAAAAGCGAGAGTGGACGCCGCAAAAAATCAAGGCGTGGCTCGACGGACTTGAGGAAGAAGAGCGATTCGATTGGGGCTACGTGCAGCGGTTTATGAGAGAAGCCCCAATCGGTCAGGTTTTAGGGGCTGTCGAGATTGGTTCCCTTCGTTTAAAAAATAATCCTCAAGTGCAGTTGCCTTGTTGCTCAGAATATGCTGAAGTAGTCCAAGATACTTCAAGGTGTAACGCTATGAGCAATGGGAGTGGGTTAAGCGATCGCGAGAGCCAGAGATTGGTCGAACTGTTCAAGGCTTCCTGTCCGAAGCACGGAATCCAGTATCAGTATCGCCCCATCCAACTGGCAATCGACTTAGGGTACATTGACGACCGAGATTTTGGCTTCGATCGCCATCATTTAAAAGAATTGCTTCGAGGGATTCCCGAACCGCTCACGCCCGGAGATTGGGAAGCGATCGCGGGAATTTGCTGGGAAGTGGAAAGATGGGATGATATTACCCCCAATTTGCGAGGAAATGGGGGCACTTACAGAGGAAGAGTTGAAGACTTAAAGGCAGTGCTGAAAATCAACAACCATCATCTGGTGTGAAAATTTCCAAGGTGTAGGCAACATTTTTAGAAACTGGTATTATCTGTAATTCAACTTTGCCTGTAACCTTTTTAAGCTCCAGATTTTGCAGAGTCAGCCGTGCTTCGGTGCGGCTGTTTTGTTTGAGATCTTGCCTGAGCTGAGCGCGATCTTCTGGATTTGGAAAAAATAGATGTGCCTTAAGGCATGCGGGATAGACGGCATCGCCAAACAAATCAATAGCGTCTTCGGACTGTACCAAGCAAGCGTCTGTTGTCCAATCGCAAGCTGCCATTATCAACCGAGAGCGATCCACAGCTGCGCGAATTGCCTTCCACTTGGCATGTCGCCAAGCTCGTCCAGCGGAGCGGTAGAAAGCAGGGGAATTGTACAAGCTTTGTACGTTGATTCCGTAACGTAGAGCATACCCGAATTTGTCGGTTTCAGGAGCCTTTGAAACCTCTAGAAGGCCGTCAAGAAAAAATAGATAATCCGTCTTTTCTTGATCTTGGGCCTCATGCAAAAGTAGATCCATCTGCCTATCTGCCTATAGGTTGATTTTGTCGAACAGTCGGCGGTAAGCCTTTAAAATATTTCCAAAGTCCTTTCCCTAGGGTAAACCGCAAAAATACTGAATCAGTGATGTTCGGGAATCACGGGGATTATATTAATTTTGTTGGTATTTTTGATTACAGAAATAATAAAAGATAGGCAGATTTTCATCTGCGCGATTCGCGCACCACTGGGCAGAAATAGGAAAAGTCTTAGTGTAGCAAGTGGCAGCCAAAAACCCCAAGCCCAAGCCATCCAAAAAGGTCAAAGCCAAGCGCAAGCCTCTCCCTTCAGGGCTTCGCTACAACGTGTTGTCTAGAGCTAGGTTTCGGTGTGAGGCTTGCGGGGTTCCGGCAAGCGAGGCGAGGCTGGAGATCGATCACAAGGTTCCAGCGAGCAAGGGTGGGCTTTCTGTGCTGAGCAACCTCCAGATCTTGTGTCGGGCTTGCAATCGAGGGAAGGGGGCAAAGGGAAGGGCGGTGAAGAAGGTTACCAAGAAGAAGGCTTCGCCTAAGCCAAAAGGTAAAAATTAATTCATCTGCGCGAATCGCGCAGAAACATAAAAAGCCCCCTCCAAGTGCGCGTTTTTTGCAGATGAAAGGGGGTTGGTTTTAGGGATTGCTAGGAGTCACCTTCGTCCTTTTTCTTCAGTTGCTCTCTTAGTCGTTCTCTTGTCTCTTCCTCCATTTCATTCAAGATTTCCTCAACGAGTTTGGGCTGATCTGCAAGCAAGTCCAGAATTGTTTGGCTGGTTAGCTGTTGTGTCATGTCTGCAATGCGGTAAGGGTGGGTTGTAAGCACCGCAGTGCGTGAGCTATCTTGCCAGCCGAACGGCAACGCTTGCAAGATAAGCAATCAGTTCTTCAGCTGTGGACTGTTCCTCTGATTTTCCAGAGAAACTGGAGTAGTTGTGCGCGATCGCAAGTTCTCTCAACTCTTCAATATTCAATTGATTGAGCCTACCTGCGACATCGTACAAGTAGAGGGTTCCGCTCATAGCGACATCCATAGCTCAACTTTGGCAATTAGTCTTTCTTCTGCTGGCGTCCTCTCTTCAGGTCGCTTGGCTTTGGCGAGTACATACTCGCGCATTACCTCTTCTTTCTTGATTTGCTCCGGGCTTTGATTCTGACTCATTGTTTTGCTCCTTGCTTCTTTTTGGTGGCTATTTTGGCAGCTGCGATCGCACCCTTTAGTTCGCCAGCTTCCAGTAATTGTGAGATTTGTTGCTTTTCTTGGTAGGTAAAGGTAAGAGCTGTCATAATGAGCGCTCCTATGGTTTGCTGTAGGAGACAGTGCCGGCCGCAGATTTTGAGAGAACTCGGCTGGCTTCTGTCTGAGGGCTTCCCCTCGTCCTGCCTACTGGTGAGAGAGGGCAGGAAGCGGGGTTTAGGGTTTAGAATTCTCCATCCCAACCGCCAGAGACGGGATCTTCATTTTCGATTTCTTCCGGCTCAGCTTCTTTTACGATCTGACCTTGATTGGGTAGCGGGAATTTTTCGTGAACTTTATAGGCGCTCATGATGATTTGTCCTTCTTCTGTTGTCGAGCTAATTAGCAAGCTTTCAATCGGAGCGCCCGTCAAGTTGACTTCGTAGCCTCGGCGTTCGACTAATTTTGAAACGCCAACTTGATCGATTGCAGGTGCCAATCGGCTTTTGATGCAGGTAAACGGTGCCGTTCCTTCACCTTTGTGATAGCCAAGCTGGAAGTCTATGGCGACTCGCGCTAGCCCAGATGGAGAAAGCTTCATTCCCGATTTTTTCTTGAGCTTGCCAAATACCCGATCGACTTCGTTATAGTATTCCCGAAGTTCGTTGCCAAAGCTTCCTCCAAATCCACCTCGGCTCGTGAGTTTTAATGGATTGGCGTGCAGCAGGTTGTTGTTTTCATCTAGGAAAAAGACAAGCATGCGAGTGCGGGTGCGAAACATCGAGCGAGTGCCTACCTTGGGTGAGTTTTTGGCTTGCTGCCCAATTTCTGTAATTTGCCCTCGCTCGTAAGCCAAGCCCAGGTAATAGTATTTATCCATTGAATCCAGACCCTCGACTTCAATGCCAGAGCGATGAACGACAGCCATGCGGCAGTGCTTGGCTAAGTAGCCTTGTACTAGGGATGCATTGCGGCCTTCTCCAAACTCAACTTCTTGGATGTCCCAATCGGAGCTTGGAGCAAAGCCAACTTCTTCAGCTTTGTCCAACGGCAGGAAGATTCCGTATGGGGGATTCACCTTTTCAATTTGAGAAGGTGCCATATTTGGTGGATTGATGACTTGGCAATGAGGGATAAGGGTGGATGGCTGAAGGTCTTGCTCGAATTCGTCTAGGATTGTTGTCATTGCTTTGTTTGTTGCTAATTTTGGTGAGCTTTAGCCATAGCTGGCAATCCCAACCACTTACCGCAGGTTGCGCAGGGAATGTTGAGCTATTTAATAGCGATCGCTGTATCTGCCGTTGAGTATTGGATTGTACTCGGCTGGGTTAAATGTCGCCTCTTTCGGGCGTACTGCCTTCATGTCTGCAATCAAATCACTTGGATCGATTCCAATCGCTTCATTGCGAATGCGATTGAGTCGGCTAGCTCCCATGTAATCGCCGTATCCGAACACTTGAGCAGCTTTGCTCGTCGGCTGGGGATACGCCCACTCTTGAAGTTGAGCAAAGCTGCATCCCCAGATCTTGACCTCGTAGGCGCAGTCCTTTAGGTGTTTGGCTTCCCTAACTTGCGTTTTTAGGTTGAGAGCGTCAGCCCATTCTTGCGCTCGGTTTTTGCTTTGAAATCCCCTGTAACCGCAGACGATTGAGTTGTCGTACTTGACTTGGTATCCAACCTTTTGCGAGATTTGCTTGAATTCAATATAGGGGCGGTTTGGCTCGATTGGCTGGCATTGGGTAATTGGCTCGGTCAACCAGCTATCGTCGTTGAGTACCTCTGCCTCGAACTCCTCAACGGCTGATTGGTGAATGACGTCTGACATAATGCGCTCGTTGGCTTGGTGGTATAGCTCGATCGCTTCGTCGCAGTCGGCTGTTGCTTGCCAGTATCCTTTTACCGCCTGCGAATGCTGGTTGTGGGCGGCTGAGCAGGTGTAGCGATCGCCTTCAATTTGGCGACCGAACGGGCAGGTGGCGCAGGTGGGTATGTAGTCGATTGCTTGTGTCATGATGGGTTTACTCAGTTCCTTGTGTTCTGGGCTCCCCGTTCCTCTGTCAGAGCTTGCAAATCATGCAGAGGTGCGGGGATTTTCGTTTAGGCTTGCGGTTGCTTGCCTATATTCAGTATGTCGCTGTAGCGATATATTGTCAAGCGTTGACATGATATACCTGTATCGCTAATATGAGGCATCGCCACAATGCAACAATTAGGAGGCTGCGATGAAATGAACTACAAAACCATGAAACGAGAAGTACTGACAGAGAGGCTAGAAGAACTAGGCTGGACAAACTATAAACTTGCCGCTGAGTTTGATCGAGTCAAGGGTGAAGGGAAGGGTGCTGCCAATTACACAAGCGCAGTAGCTAGAGCGTTAGA
>DATNPE010000414.1:0-5189 GCA_036703355.1 Allocoleopsis sp.
TATGCCTCCCGCTGTTCTCATCGAGCATCTCCAGAAACGCTACGGTCAGGTAGAAGCAGTTAAAGACGTTTCTTTTCAGGTAGAACCGGGAGAAATTTTTGGTCTCCTGGGACCGAATGGCGCGGGTAAAACCACCACGATTCGCTGCCTCTGTACCTTGGCCCAACCCGACGCAGGCAAGGTTGAGGTGTCGGGCGTTTCAGTTACCGAAAACCCTAGAGCCGCTCGTCAGTTGCTTGGTTACGTGGCTCAAGAAGTGGCCCTCGATAAAGTTTTGACTGGGCGGGAATTGTTGCAACTTCAAGCTGCGTTGTATCATCTCCCCCGTGCGATCGTCAAAGAACGAATTGCCAGCGCGATCGAATTACTGGGCTTGGCAAAGTGGGCTGACAAAAAGACAGGCACTTATTCTGGTGGTCTCCGCAAACGGCTCGACTTGGCAGCAGGTTTATTGCACCAACCGGATGTCTTGGTGTTGGATGAGCCAACGGTAGGCTTGGATATTGAGAGTCGGGTGGCTGTCTGGAACTTCTTGCGCCAGTTACGGGCTGAGGGCACAGCGGTCCTCATCACTAGCCACTATTTAGAAGAAATTGACGCTCTAGCCGATCGCGTGGCAATTATCGATCGTGGGGTAGTGATTGCCACAGGTACGCCCTCAGCGCTTAAGGATCAAGTGGGAGGCGATCGCATCACATTGCGGATTCGAGAGTTCACGCCTCCAGAAGAAGCGGAAAAAGCCAGGGCGATGCTGGCAGCTTTGCCGACGGTGCAAGAAGTGATTATCAACAGCGCTCAGGGTAACTCGCTCAACCTAGTCGTAGCGTCCCAAAGCGAGGCACTGAGTACGGTGCAGCAAGCGCTCAAGGAAGCAGGTTTACCTACTTTTGGGATTGCTCAAGCGCGTCCGAGTTTGGATGACGTTTATCTCGCAGCCACAGGTCGCACCTTGGTGGATGCAGAACTGGCAGCGGCAGGGAGTCGTGATCCCAAGGCTGAACGCAAACAAAATATGCGCTAACTTCCTAAGCTAAATCAGAGCAGTGCTAAATGAGGACATTTGTATGAGCCGTAGTGTCACCCCCCCAAAACCTGACGTAACTTCAGAGCTTGCTCTAGGCGATCGCTCCGTTAGTCAAGTGGCCAAACCAGTCTTGCCCCAGACTAGCCCTTTGAGTGATTTTGTGCAGGAAACCTTAGCCCTGACTCGTCGCCTGTTTATCCAGTTGCAACGACGGCCCTCGACGCTGATTGCTGGGATCATTCAGCCGTTGATGTGGCTGGTGCTGTTCGGGGCTTTGTTTCAAAACGTGCCCCAAGGTTTGTTTGGGGACAGCCAAAGCTATGGCCAGTTTTTAGGTGCAGGCATTATTGTCTTCACCGCCTTTGGTGGAGCGCTGAATGCAGGTCTTCCGGTCATGTTCGATCGCGAGTTTGGTTTCTTAAATCGCCTGTTGGTAGCGCCCCTGGCTTCCCGATTCTCAATTGTGGTAGCCTCTGCGATTTTCATCACGACTTTGAGTTTGATCCAAACAGCAGTCATTGTGAGCGCGATCGCATTTCTAGGTGCTGGTCTACCTAATGTCTTGGGCTTAGGAGTTGTGACCTTAATTGTGTTTGCCCTCGTCTTGGGAGTCACAGGCTTAAGCTTAGGTTTGGCCTTTGCCTTGCCTGGACACGTCGAACTGATTGCCGTGATTTTTGTCACCAATTTACCGCTGTTGTTTGCCAGCACCGCCCTTGCACCGCTGTCGTTTATGCCGCGCTGGTTGCAAGTAGTGGCGACACTCAATCCACTCAGCTACGCGATCGAACCCATTCGCTATCTCTATCTACACAACGACTGGGCTTTGAATAGTGTGGTCATGCAAGCACCTTGGGGAGCGGTCAGTTTAGGCGCAGCGCTCTTGGTGCTCTTGGCGTTTGATCTGGTGGCGTTGTTGAGTATTCAGCCTTTATTGCGTCGTACATTTGCTTAACCAGAGTTAGACTGTCTCTATAGGCGTGGATTGAGCAAACTGAAAAATACCTTCAACAAACGATAATGGGGAGCTTTTCTAGTTTGTTTGCGTCCTAAACGTCAGTAAAAGCTTAGTAACCTTGCACTCGAAACGGCTTATGAAGATGCAGCTTCAGACTAAATCAGCTTCTCCTCGTTTTCAGGCTCGGCTTGTCCTCAGTCTGCTGGTTGGCGTGGCTCTCGTTCCTTGCCTACTGCCTCAAGCTACGTTGGCCCAAACTGCTGGAGCTGTGCAGCCGTTAGAAGATTTCCAAACCAAAGATGGTGGCACCGATCTCTTTTCTAATCGCTCTGGCAATGGTGCCTCTAGCTTATTTAATTTGATGCATCGGGCTACTTTCGGCGGTATGCGGAGTGCGGATGACTACGGAGCGGAGCAGCAACAAAATTTGAATGATGCCGCCAAGCGATTCCGGGATCTGCAAAGAAATCGCTTGCAGCAGAATCCAACTACCCCTGCTAGTTCAACTCCTGCTGCTCCCCCGCTGCTGGAAATTGCTCCTACTAAGTAGCGAGTCGAAAGGAGATCTTGACGTGGAGCAGGCACCTCGCCTGCTACCATCTGCTATCATCCAAAATTAATTGATGGGCTTGAACTGATAGACCTGCGGCTGTTTAGGCACAGGGGCGACTTGGACTAGCTGCACGACTCCTTCGCGATCGCCTGTTGGCGAAAAAGACACAGAACCAACAGCCCCTGCCGCCGTGAAATTGGGAGCTGCTAAAGTTTGCCGTATGCCTCGCCGGGAGGGATCGCGTTGCATGGCTGCAACTAAAGTTTGGGTTGATTCATAGGCCAGGGCTGCCCGCCAATCGATTTCTTGGCCCCAAAGTTGTTTCGCTTGCTTTTGAATCGGTAGACGGGTATTCCCCAAAACATTAGAAGGGACTGCAACCACCATCCCAACGGCTGCTTCTCCCCCAACTTGCAAGGTTTTCTTCGTATAGATACTGTCCCCAGCGAGAACAGGCAATCGCTTGCGGTTCATTTGCACCACTTGTAAAGCCCGTTCGCTCACTTGTCCCGGTGCTGCCAGCATGATTACTTCGGCTTTTTGGGTGATCGCCTGCTCTACAGTTTCGTAAGCGTTGAAATCAGGACCAGAGAGGTCAAACTCGGCCACCACTTGACCTTGGTTGCCATAAAACAAAGCATTCTTAAATTCGCTACTGAGAGATTGACTGTACTGGCTATTAGAGCTGTAGAAGATCGCCACCCGCTGCTTTTTGAGCCGCGTCAGCAGGTAGTTACAGAGGGCCCGAGCTGTAAAGCGATCGCTAGGCATGACGCGAAAAACATAGTTTCCTAAGGTCGAAAGTTGCACGGCGGAACTCACAGGAGCCACCATCACGAGCCCACCTGCCTGATACACCTTACCCGCTGCCAAGGTTGTATCACTCGTGCCATGCCCGACGACACCTAAAACCTCGGAGCGTTGAACCAAGGCTGTGGCAAGAGCCTGAGCCAATTCTAGGCGGTTGTTGTCGTTGGCGATCGCTACTTTGAGGGGAACCCCATTAATGCCACCGCCTTGATTCACCTGAGTCTGAGCTTGCGCCACCCCTCGTAGAATTTCTAACGCAGAATTGAAAGTGTCACCGAGCGGCACCGCCACGGCGATCGCATGGGCAGGCAGGGTCCCAATCCGAGCATTATTTAAGTAAATGAGTGTTTCTGGGTCGCTTTTTTCTGCCCGTCGAGCAGCTTCTAAGGCGGTGACAGCCTCCTGATACGCTTGAGCGGCAAAGGCATCCACGCCCTTTTGCTTTGTTGGTTGTACAGCTCCAGGGGTCAAAATTTTTTCGCCCCAGCTCAAATTTTGGGTGGCGATCGCAGCGGTGGCACTGGGGGCTGGGGTGGAAGTTTCTACCGTTGTCTCATCGATCAGCGGTGGTGAAGGTTTTCTGAGCAGATTCGCGACACCTAGACTGGCAAGGGTCACAACACCCACTCCTAAACAAAGGGCCAAGGGCCAACGCCAGCGACGGACTTTAGCAGGGGCGATCGCTGAATCACTAGGCTCGGCCGGAGTCACCGGGGGAGTCACTGGCGCATCAGCAATTTGTTGCAAGGCTTGTAAAACCACAGCCGCCGATTGGTATCGCTGATTGAAGTGATAGCGCACCATCTTGTCGATAATTTCTGCCAGCTGCGCACTCGTTCGGGCTTGATCCCGCCACACAATTTCTCCCGTTTCTGGATCGACCGGAAATTGCGAAGGCCGCATTCCAGTTAGAGCCTGAATCGCGATGACCCCAAGTGCATAAATGTCGCTGCTAAATTGAGGTTTGCCTAAACACTGCTCGCTGGCTCCATAACCAGACGTGTAGATAGGAACGCTGAGATTGGTTTGCCCGTGGCTTTCAGCAACTTGAGTATTAATGGTTTTGACCGCACCAAAATCAATCAGCACTAATTTGCCATCATGTTGGCGACGAATTAGGTTATCTGGCTTAATATCGCGGTGAATCACTCCCTGAGAGTGAATGTAAGTCAGCACTCCTAAAACATCTTCTAAAATCGCAATGACTTGAGCTTCCGATAACTTAGTGCCTCCAGGTAGTTCCACGCTGAGAGGATTACCAGGGATGAATTCCTGGACTAAATAAAATTCTTCCGCTTCCTCAAAATAAGCGAGTAGTTGCGGAATTTGATCGTGGTGCCTGCCCAGTTTTTCTAAAGTTTCTGCCTCGGCATAAAATAAGCGCCTCACTTGTTGCAGCACTTGGGGATGATGGGTAGCAAAATTTAGATGTTTAAGCAGGCAGGGAGGATGCCCAGGTCGCTGCGTGTCTTCTGCAATGTAGGTTTGACCAAACCCGCCAGAGCCCAGAACTTGAATAACTTTATAGCGCGCCCCTAAGAGTCTTCCTAGCATTGCATTGATCGAATACAGCAGAGTCTGCGATCGCTAGCTCAGGATAATATGAGTCGCGATATTGGCATTGTATTCGCTGTGAATCGCTACCGAGAAAGTTTAGTGTCGCGGTTTTGCGGATTCGAGAATTCAAAAGAGAAATCGGGAAAAGCTGTAGCCTATCTACGACTAAAAATCCTATGATCTAGGTTTGACGACCCAAACAGAGCAAGGCGCACTTTCGACGACTTGACTGCTCACCGAGCCATGAATAATCCGGTTCAAACCTGTCAAGCCCCGATTCCCAATGA
>DATNPE010000415.1:0-4119 GCA_036703355.1 Allocoleopsis sp.
CGGCAGCACCTATCGAGTCAGCTTGGTGTTTAGCGTTGGCGATCGCCTCCCTCTCACTTCGTACTACAGCTCCGGGAGACAATCCAAGCAAGCGATCGCGGAGCGCTTACAGAAATTTCTCCAGCTCAACCCCAACCGTTACGACTAACCTTTGAAGCGAAATTTGCACCGAAAACTGTCATCCCAGTAGATCTGGGCAGAGCTTAGGGTAATAGGTAGCGTTTGGACTAAAGTGAGCAGTTCTTCCAAATTTTCGTAGAGCTTACTCGTGAAATGTGGGCTTTCGAGCCAATAAAACTCTCTATCATCGATGGTTTCTGTTTTTAGCAGGCATCCCCTAGACAAAACTAAACTAGAAGCGTTGTGCATCGAAGGCCATTACCTAACAGTATCTGTGTTTGTCATCATCCAATGACCAAACAGCCCAACTCATCAGCAAAGCAACTGAGTTTTCTCCGCTAGATAATGTAAATATTCTGCTGTTGAAGTAAACCGCAGTTCCAAACTCTTCCGCGTGCACTGGCAAGGGCCGCATTGCCAACAAATTGAGCAGGAGCAGGTTTATGAGAGGTGTCACCAAACAGGTGCCTCTGATAAACCCGAATCATTAGGCTTGCTAGAGATTAAAGTTACTTGCTAACCAAAACTCCAAGCTCTCGCTGAATTGGCAATACATCCAAAATGTCCGTTGTAGCGCAGTACTTCAGGTCTTCATGGCAATTGAGACGGAGGAGGCGCTGACCGTGGCTGGCCTGGTGCAGTAGTTCTAGTAGGCGGTCTTGCCATTGCGTGTAAAGCGCGATCGCCCCAATCACTTCATCATTGCCTGCTAATTCATCTAGCTTCGCGCCACTCTCCGTCCAAACCGTATGCGCGATCGCCCCCGCACAGACCGTATCTTCTAGCGAAAAACTACCTTCCCAACCAGAACCCGCAATCCAAACCGTTTCTGGTTGCTGTGTCAGTAAATAATTGGCTACTGCGCGACGATTGATCAGCGCCCCCGCCAGCACCGTTTTCGCTTTCTGGATCTGCTGGAGACAGCGCGTGCCATTGGTGGTGCTAATGAACAATCGCTTTCCTTGAACACGAGCCGCCGTGCAGTCCAGGGGTGAGTTGCCCATATCAAACCCTTCTACCATGGCACCGCCCCGCTCCCCAGCGCGAATCCGCTGTTCGGCAGGCCATTGCTCACTCACCTGGAGCAACTCCGCCAAGTCGCTAAACACCTGTACCGCTTCCGCCCCCTCTGCCAAAGCCGTTGCCATTGTGCTGGTGGCTCGCAACACATCAATTGCGATCGCGCAATCGGGAACCGAGTCAGTAGGAACCAGCTCAGGCGTGTGATAAACAAATAGCTTCATATCAATCGGGCTATAAAACAAGGATGACGTGGCTTCTAATTTTTACCGTTTCTCTAGAGCACATTACAAGCCATTGGCTCAACTTCCCAAGCGAAGGCGCTAAGATGCCAAGGGTGTTCAAGATGAATTGTAAGGAGTTGATCACATGGCCCGCACCGCTTCCACCATGCTGGCACTGGGCACGCAAGCCCCAGATTTTCAGTTACCCGATGTTGTGTCCGGTCAAACCGTTTCCTTGTCTACTTTTGCTGACAAACAAGCCCTCCTCGTCATGTTCATTTGTCAGCATTGCCCCTTCGTTAAGCATATTCAAGACCAACTCGCCCAACTCGGCCAAGACTACACCAACCAAACCCTAGGGATTGTCGCCATCAGCGCCAACGACGCCGAGAAATACCCCGACGACGGTCCCGAATCCCTCAAAACCATGGCCCAAACCCTCGGCTTTACCTTCCCCTTGTGCTACGACGAAACTCAAGCCACCGCCAAAGCCTACACCGCCGCCTGCACCCCCGACTTCTTCCTATTCGACGCTAACCGCCAACTGATCTATCGCGGCCAACTCGACGACAGCCGCCCCGGAAACGACAAACCCGTCACAGGCCAAGACCTCAGAGCCGCGATCGACGCAGCCCTAGCCAACCAACCGATCAACCCCGACCAAATGCCCAGCATCGGCTGCAACATCAAATGGAAACCAGGTAACGAACCCGCCTACTATGGCTAAGCTACGGTTGGAGCTACGGTTGGCGCGATCGCAATTGGCCCTCTCCCCCAGCCCCTCTCCCAATTCTGGGCGAGGGGAGCCGAACCGCCCATCAAACAAATCACTTTTGGAGGGGGTCTGGGGGACGCAACCGTCCCTCAGCGGGGGTTTGGGGGCGAGTGCCCCCAAGGGTTCGGATTTAGTCAACCCATCGCCACCCAACAAACTATGTCAAATTAGGAAACCTCAACAGCCCCTCCATCGTCCACCAAAGCATCAAATATTTTCCATCACAGAAATATTCCTAGGGTGCTTCATGAACATTAGTAATCGACCATCCCTCAACACCCCAGCCGCAAGCTGTAACATAGAAGGAACAGGTTAGACAGCACAAAACTAGGACTTTGTCTCCTCAATCTGCTGCCCAGCGATCGCGAATATTACCGAGACCCACTTCCAAGAATCCGTAAATTCTCGCTTTAGCTACATCCACCCGCCCTATCATCGTAGAGAGAAACAGCACCTTGCTCCCTCTCAACACCTCGGTTTTCTAGTTTTGCATTGCTGCCAATCCTACACCCTATCCTGAAAGATCCTTCATGCAGACTGAAGCTTTTAACGAGCTTTTTCCTCTCTTTAACGCCGCCAACCCCGAAACCCTGGAATGGCTGATGTCTATCGCCACCGAACACGACTACCCAGCGGGCAGAGCGGTTTTAATGGAAGACGCTTGGGGTAATGCGGTTTACTTCGTGGTTTCCGGTTGGGTGAAAGTGCGTCGTCACGCAGGAGAGGAAGTGCTGACCTTGGCAATTTTGGGCCAAGGAGACTTCTTTGGTGAAATGGCCATCCTGGATGAATCTCCTCGCTCCACCGATGTGATTGCCCTCTCAGCTGTGCAGTTACTCAGCATCTCGGCCCAACGGTTTATCCAAACCTTATTTAAAGACTCCCAACTGCACCACCGGATGCTGCAACTGATGGTGCGGCGGCTGCGACAAACCAACATTCGGTTTCAACTGCGGCATCAACCTCCCGCTGTAAAACTTGCCAATACCCTCGTTGCTCTGGGGGATAACTACGGTCAAGTCTCCAATAAAGGCACCGAAATCTTCAACATCCCCTTTCAAGACTTGGCTGATGTAGCCGATATTGGGGTGGAAGAAACCGCCAAAATCATGGAAAAGCTTAACGATAAAGGCTGGATCAAAATCGACCCAGCCAACCAGGTGATTCATCTAGTACATCAAAAACAACTGGCCCACCTCGCTGGTAAAGCTTGAGCCGCCAATTTTTGTAGAATGACTTACCCTGAAGGGATAGGTGGAGCCACGCTCTAGATACGCGAGCGCTGCTCACTCCAACCTTTTGCTGATATTTTTTGCTGCTTAAAAAAACACTATGACTGAAGCGACGCAGATTCGCCCTAGCAACACATCCCGCACCAACCTGGAGATTTGCTACCAGGTAGCCATGCCCAATCCCCAATCGCACCTGTTTGAAGTCACCCTTCAGGTCAAGGGTTGGGCCGCCGCTGTTCTAGACCTCAAGCTTCCTGTCTGGACACCAGGCTCTTACTTGGTGCGCGAATATGCTAAACATCTGCAAAACTTCAGTGCCACAGGACAAAAGGCTTTGCCTTGGCGTAAAGTCAGCAAAAACCACTGGCAAGTAGACACACTAGGTCAGTCAGAAATTACCGTTCGCTATCGCGTCTTTGCCAACGAACTCTCCGTCCGCACCAACCATTTAGACGGAACCCACGGCTACTTTAATGGAGCTGCACTGTTCTTCTACCTGCCCGGATTTGAGCATCAGCCGATCCAAGTCGCGATCGCCCCTCCTTATCCTAACTGGCAAGTCGCTACCCCCCTGCCCACCGTCCCAGGTCAAACCAATACCTTCTACGCCGTTGATTTCGATACCTTAGTCGATAGCCCCTTTGAAATCGGCACCCATGCTCTGTACGAATTTGAAGCCCAAGGCAAACCCCATCAACTGGCAATCTGGGGCCAGGGCAACGCTGATCCGGAGCGGATCATTCAAGAT
>DATNPE010000416.1:0-2267 GCA_036703355.1 Allocoleopsis sp.
ATAGCCTGGAGAACTTGTCAGGCTTTGTAGTCCCTTGCTGTAGGTTTTACCGTCGTCCCGAAATTCAATAATTCCATCCCATGCTTGTCAAAATAATGCTTCAGATCCAAAATGTAAGTAAGTACTTGCATTAGTGAAAAATGAGTCGATCTACTCGCTCAGCTACTCAAACCCGCGATCGCCTGGTTGCCGCAGCGATCGAAGTCTTTGCTACAGAGGGGCTTCAAGGAGCGACTACGCGTGAGATTGCCCGTGTAGCAGAAGTTAATGAAGTCACCTTGTTTCGGCACTTTAAGAACAAAAATCATCTGCTTCAAGCCGTGATTGAGCGGGTATTGGCCCTACAAGCGGAAACCCTCTCTCAGCCAGAAGAGTGGACTCAGGACCTGCGGATTGACCTGCATCACTATGCTCAGGTTTACAACACGATGCTAGAAGCGCACGAAGCTCTGATTCGGACGTTTATTGGGGAAGCCAAGCGCCACCCGGAAGAAGCAAGGCGAGTCATTCAAGAAGCGGCTCGACCCTGGCGTGAAAAACTCATTGCTTACCTCCAGCAAGGGCAAAAGCGGGGCACTGTTCGTTCTGACCTAGACCCCGTACCAACCGTGGATTTGTTGACAGGCATGTTACTGGCTGGGATGCTGCGCCGCTGTGCCGCTCCCACCCCACTCAGCTATAGCCGTGACTGCTACATTGACACCGCTGTAGATGTTTTTGTCCAGGGCGTTCGCGCCACCCATGCTGCAATTCCTCACCCTGAAACTGCCCTATGACTCAGATCGCCAAAAATTCTGTGCGACCGTCGCGATCGCCAGCCTCACAAGAGTGGCTAAAGTGGGCGATCGCCCTGACTGCCTCTCTGGGCGCGATCTTAGAAGTAATTGATACCAGTATTGTCAACGTGGCCCTAACCGAGATGCAGAGCAGTTTGGGGGCAACGATTAGTGAGATTGGCTGGGTTGTCTCTGGGTATGCGATCGCCAACGTCATCATCATTCCGCTGACCGCTTGGCTGGGAGACTATTTTGGTCGCAAAACCTACTTCGTCTTTTCCCTCATCGCTTTCACCTTATCCTCCATTTTGTGTGGCTTGGCCGTAAACTTACCGATGCTAATTGTGTCTCGGATTCTCCAAGGGTTGTGTGGGGGCGGGTTATTGGCAAAAGCCCAAGCCATTTTGTTTGAAACCTTTCCCCCGTCGCAGCAGGGACTGGCGCAAGCGGTATTTGGGGTTGGGGTGATTGCAGGTCCCGCTATCGGCCCTACCTTAGGCGGCTATTTAACCGACAACTTGGGTTGGCGTTGGATTTTCTTCATCAACTTGCCCTTTGGCATTTTGGCAACGATCATGGCTCTGGTGTTTCTGCCTGGAGATGACAGCCACGGGCGATCGCAAAACCGCAGCGTGGATTGGTTTGGCATTGCTTTACTAGCCATCTGCATCGGTAGTTTGCAAACCTTGTTAGAGCAAGGAGAAAAAGAAGACTGGTTTGCCTCGCCTTTCATCTCGGTGTTGGCGATCGCAACCGTCGTCACGTTTGTGCTTTTTGTTTGGCAAGAGCTAAAAACGCCTCATCCTGCTGTGGATTTGCGGGTGTTACGCCATCGCTCTTTAGCCGCAGGGAGTGTGTACTCGGCGGTCTTGGGGATGGGGTTGTATGGAGCCTTGTTTGCGGTGCCCATCTTTGCCCAATCAGTTCTGCATTTTACGGCAACTCAAACTGGCGTGTTGCTGTTCCCAGGCGCGTTGGCCTCGGCAGTGATGATGATTTTGTTGGGTAAAGTGCTGAACAAAGTCGATCCGCGTATTGTGATTGCGGCGGGTGGTGTGATCACCAGCTTGGTCATGTTTCAACTCAAGACGATTAATCCTGGAACGGGCAGCGATGAATTATTCTGGCCGTTGCTGTGGCGGGGTGCAGGCACCGTGATGATGTTTTTGCCGTTGAGTTTGGCGGCGTTGGGTTCACTGCCAAAGCAAGATATTGCCGCTGGGTCAGGCTTCTACAACTTGACGCGGCAGTTGGGTGGGAGTTTGGGCATTGCCGTCTTGACCACCCTCCTGACTCAGCGCCAAGCCTTTCACCGAGCCATCTTGCTAGAGCACGTCAGTCTTTACGATCCCGCCACTCAACAACGTCTGAATCTGTTAAGTGGGGCTTTTCAAGGACAGGGCAGTGATGCTGCAACGGCACAGCAGCAAGCTTTGTCTATTCTGTCTCAGACTGTCAATACCCAAGCCTTAATCTTGTCCTTTGAGGATA
>DATNPE010000417.1:0-2550 GCA_036703355.1 Allocoleopsis sp.
TCAGCCGCGATCGCCGCTAATTTAGCTTTGGGTCAAGAGTTACTGGCTGCAACTAAACTCGCCAAAAGTTATGTAACAACAGCGCTGACCCACGCCCTAGAGATCGGTCGAGGTCAAGGCCCAGTTGGGCACTTTTTTCCCTTATTGTCTCAATGAGTCAGATTCAGCGGGCGATCGCGTTCATCAAGCAAATTTCTTAGAAAGACTCCCAATCGGTACATTTTTCCGTTTCCACACCATAGGGATGCATCCCACAAACTAACGGATTCCCGCCATAGATTTGTCCGTGGTAATGGCTGCAACCGATGCAAGCAGGGTGTTTATGAGCGATCGGCTCTACGTTATAAAACATCGGCTCGATCGCTTCTGCGTCAGAATTTTCTAACCCAAAATAAAGCTCTAAGAGAGAACCCGTCAGCTCATCAAGGTGCTGATCAAATTCGCTCACAATGCTGCTTTGGACTTGCTCCACAATTTCTTCAGAGAGCTTGGCAAAGATATCAATGGCTTCATCAATATCTTGCTTTACTTCCAAGAAGAATTGCTCTATTTCACTGGCAACCAATTCCAAGCCCGTAAAAAAATCTTTTGACCAATCTTCCATAGATGTTGCTTGTCGGCAAGCAGTGTTGGGGACAGCGCTGGAGGCGGTTGGCATCAGCGCTCATGCATTCACCATGCTCCCCACTCACCAACGGTTGTCTTAGCGATTGGTCGAGGGAGACTGATCAGAAATCATAACTTAGATAGATGACTCCGCCACAATCTCTTTACAGAAGGCAACTACTCTCGCTCTAGCCGCCGCAGTTCTTCCTGCAAGTCCATTACCTGTCGCCGTAGATTATTGACATCTTGAGTTTCAGCTTGTGTCGTCTCTTCGTCATCCGAGAGGATTTCGATCCGTCGTGGTTCAGAGTTAGAAGTTGGGTCTGGCGCAGGAGCGGTTCCTGGCTGCTGGGCTCGGTTCACCATGTCTTCGACGAATCGCCGCGCCTCTTCAGTGTTCATTTCGCCTTTAGCCACAAGCTCATCCGCCAGTTTTTGAGCTTGTACTCGCAGTTCTCCTAGCTTACCGCCCGCTTTTTCCCCGGCGTAGGAGGCTAGACCCACACCTAGATAAAATGCTTTTTGTACTAGATCACCAAATCCAGCCATAACAATAACCCCTCCTTAGCGTCTTAAGAGTTTAATCATAGTGAGTCAGAGAAGAAGGGGTGAATGATTCCACTTCTAGCATCACGACTTTTAGGACAGATAATTCTAGGATAGGCAGAAATTTCAGCCAGTGCCTACAGAAATTTTTTAGTTCAGGTGAGCGAGAAATGTAGCGATCGCCCCCAGTATTCCTGAGACACCCTTTAAAACAAAGGAGACCCGGAGACCACGCCTGCTATAAGCATCCCGTATTGCTGCTACCTTCCGGTCCTGACAAGATTTGGGCGTTATGGCCGCGTGGGTCCGAGTCGATCCTTATTATAGCCTGAGTTTCGTCAGTTTGTAAGCTTAGTAACTGGAAACTTTTCCATTGGGGCGCTGAATCACCGTTTCCATCATCCGGCGCTTGGCTTTGGGGTCAATGCCAACAATCCGGACATAGTCGTTGCCATGCTCTGCCAAACAAGCTTCCACTGCGGCGATCGCCTCTGACTCATGACCCTGCACTGAAGCATAGGATTGCCAAGAGTTGGTGCGGAAGCGCCGTTCATCGACAAATTCAATGCCCAAACGGTAGCCTTGAGCCAAAATTTGCTGCACTTGGCCTGACACAGCGCCATCCAACGAGTGATTTGTGGAGGGCTGCTTCGCAAGCTCTTGGCGATAGTTGGCGGGTTGGCTAGCTTGACTGGAAGCATTGCCATTACTGTGTTGAGGGGTGGGGCTTAGTTGTTCACTCCGAGGCTGAGGTGTGTTGCGAGACTCTTCTTCGTTGTTGCGATGGAAGCCGAGGCGCAGGTTGCGGTTATATTCCTCCGACAAGCGCATTTGCTGCACCCGCTGCTGCTCTTGCACCATAAAGTTACCCACTTCGATCAGGTGGGACAAGCTAAAATCAGGTCTGTTAAATTCCGGGGGGCGATCGTTGCTGTTCACCACCCGCAGCGAAACCTGCTCATACCCCACATTTTCAATAAAGTTCAGCACCTGCTCATCGTAGAGCCGTGCTCGCAATGCTCCATAGAAATCGATTGATTGGTCGGCAAAGTGGTCCACCAACTTTTCAATATCTTGGCGCTGCACTGCATCCGCCTCAAAAATGCCACTGACGATGCCAATTTTGTCTTCTCGATTCGGCTCCCAGTAGAACTTGTCCATCCGCCCATCTCGGATCAGCGGCGCATAAAGGGTCGAGAAGTCGTTCCCCGTGACAATAATGGGCACGCGATGCAGAGGGGTGGAATCATAGCTGCCAGGTAGCTGCACATTGGTGGGGTTGTCGGCAATATTCATCAGCGTGCCGTTCACCAACTGGGTGTTGACAGTGTATTGCGTCGCTTGATCCATGCGACCCGCACCTGCATCCAAGTCATTGATCATCAAGACCGTCATTCG
>DATNPE010000418.1:0-6239 GCA_036703355.1 Allocoleopsis sp.
CTGCTCAACAATCACAAGCGATGGTCCGTGGATTTTTAGGATAGCGACTCACCAACGCGAGTGATCTACCTGTCCTTTTTAAGTTGTGAATATCACTCCTGAATACGGGCGATCGCACCATTGCCTATCCGGTAGCTTGCAGCAGTATGCCAATCGGCTAAGTGGCTGGATAACTAAAATCAATGCCTACTTTTCTCCTGATGCACCTCTATTCACTGTGCAATGACTGGTACCGTGCAATTGCGGATCATTGAGATGGTCAGCTCAATTCAGAAACGATTCCGATAGAATGACTGGGATCACGCTCTTCAACCTGGGGAGTGAACGAGGCACATGGATCTAAACCAGCTGAATAGTGCTTTTACGCTGTTCTTAAGTTTGTTAGTCGAGGCCATCCCCTTCTTGATCTTGGGGGTGCTGTTCTCTGGCTTACTGTTGTTCTTTGTGGATGAGCGCAAACTGATCCAGATTTTGCCTAAGAATCCTTTGCTAGGGGCATTTGCAGGCAGTTGTGTTGGGTTCTTGTTTCCCGTCTGTGAGTGCGGCAACGTTCCGGTGGCTCGGCGGTTACTGATGCAGGGTGCGCCTGCCCCCGTCGCGATCGGATTTCTGTTAGCCGCTCCCACTATTAACCCGATTGTGTTCTGGTCCACCTGGGTGGCATTTCGAGATCAACCCGAAATTGTATTTCTGCGAATTGGGTTGTCTCTCGCGATCGCCACAATTATTGGCTGTGTCTTTAGTGCTCAAGCTGATCTAAGGCCACTGTTACAACCCTCAGTAGCCAGAGCCATGCCCGTGAAGCGAGAAAACGAAGACCCAGGACAAGGCAGTATTTCTCCCCTCTTACAATCTGGCACCTTTCTCTTAGGGCAGGTCGGGCAGCCGATCCGGATGGACACTACCGAGCTACAAGCATCAATGGCAGGAGCCACAGCACTCCGGAAACCAATTCCCGATCGCTTGCTGTTGTTGCTGGAAAACACGGTTCAAGAATTGCGAGAGCTGGGGGGCGTGCTGATTTTGGGCAGTGCGATCGCGGCGCTCATTCAAGTCTTTGTTCCCCGAGAAGTGGTCTTAGGCTTAGGCCAAGGTCCAGTCACCTCTATCGTAGCCATGATGCTATTGGCGGGTTTGGTCTCCATTTGCTCCACGGTAGATTCGTTCTTCGCCTTGTCCTTTGCGTCTGCCTTTACCAGTGGCTCGTTGCTGGCGTTTCTCGTCTTTGGACCGATGATTGACCTCAAAGGTTTGGGCTTGATGTTGTCTATCTTTCAAACTCGAGCGGTCATTTATCTATTTGCTTTGGCAGCGCAATTAACCTTCCTATTCACCCTCTTCATTAACTTACATGTCAGTTGATTCTTCTTCTGCCCGCCGTCGCCGCAGAAATGAGCAACGCAACATCCACCTTCTGCCTTGGCTAGACGTCGTTGCCATCACTGCTTGGGGCGTGTTGATCCTGAAATATTGGCTAACTGGAAAACTCAGTTTGCTCATTCACCCCAAATACACTTGGTTAGTGATCGCAGGTGGCATCAGCCTCCTAATTATTAGTGGCTGCAAGGCTCTGACCTTGGCACCACAGTTATTTCAGCGTCGCAACGCCGCAATTCCAGTCCAAACCACTCAGCATCTCTCGCTCTTTCCACCTGGTTGGAGTAGTACTTTGTTGCTGCTAACCGCGATTTTGGGTTTTGTCGTCACCCCTCGCGCCTTTGCTAGCCAAACTGCCATTCAGCGGGGTGTGGGCGATGTCATCACCTTAACCAGAGCCCAGCCCCAAGCCTTTCGTGCCTCTAGTAATTCTGAATCGCGATCGCTGATTGAGTGGGTGCGGACGCTGAATGTGTACCCGGAACCAGATGCTTATACGGGCCAGAAGGTCAAAGTTCAGGGCTTCGTGATTCATGACCCGAAATTGCCAGAGGAATATTTTCTACTGTCTCGGTTTGTGATTACTTGCTGTGCTGCCGATGCCTATCCTGTCAGCCTGCCAGTGAAGCTGAAAGAGAGCCGCAATGATTACCCCGTGGATACCTGGCTAGAAATTGAAGGGCAAATGATCACCACAGAGCTAGCTGGAAAACGCCAACTCACCATTCAACCCAAATCCATTAAGAAAATCTCAGAACCGAAAAATCCTTACGACTACTAAACGCAGCGCGGGCCAAAAGCTAGCTGGAGTTAGTGAAACAGCCAAGTGGTAAAAGAATATTTTTCTCCCCGGATTACGGGTAAGGATTGATGGGGATGAGTGTAGTAGGCGGGAAACACCAAAACGCTGCCTGTTTCAGGTCTGACCTTGAGGTCTTGGCGATCGAAAAAGGTTTCTCCCCCTTCAAAATCATCATTCAGATAGCCCACAATACTGATGTCGCGAGTTGGCACCCCTTGAGCTATTTCCTCAAAGCGATCGCTCAGCAGCAAATTGTCGATATGGCGCTTGTAATATTGACCCGGTTGATAGCGCAAAATCGAACAAGCCTCGGCATGAGGAAACGCTACTCCATACTGTTGCAGTAAAAGCTGTTGAATCACCGTAATCCGTGTCAGTAGGAGTTGATGGGTAGACTGCAACAACGAATCAGGACTGTCTAGGGAAAGCAGGTCATTACTGCGAATTTGAGCATTGACCGTCGCCACTTCAATTCCTGCCGCTTGAAATTGGTGGCAATTTACGACTTGTAAAATGTGTTGGCAAAGCGTGACATCTAGCAACTCCTTCACGACAAAGATGTCAGCTCCTAAGGGTGTTAAAGTGTAATCCACGAATCCCTGTCCGCTATCGACGCGATCGCTACATTCTAGCAACGAGCTTTTATGCAGAAGGCGAACCCTACAGCACCTCTTAAGTCTTTTCCCCAACCTTTGGATCGGGTAGCGATCGCACTAATGCTTCTGTTGGCAGTGCTGATTGGTTTATTAGTTTGGAGTGGCGATCGCTCTGCGCCTAAGGTGCGGGAGTTTAACTGGCAAAACAAACAAATTGGGGCGGAGGATACGGCTTTTATCCTCACCTTCAGCCGCCCGATGGATCAGACCAGCGTCGAAAGCAATCTCAAGCTAGACCCGCCGCTTCCGGGCAAAATCAGTTGGGCAGGTCGCCGTATGGCCTACACCTTAATCATGCCAGCCCCCTACGGCACCAAGTATCAAGTGCAGCTCCAGGATGCCCAAGACCGTTTTACCGCAGAAGGTAAAAATCGAGCCGCAATTCAACCATTTCTGGGGCAGTTTCGCGCTCGCGATCGCGCCTTTGCCTACATCGGTGTGGAAGGAGAAGAGGCAGGACGATTAATTCTCTACAACCTGACGCAGCAGCAAAAGCGGGTTCTGACCGCCAAAAATCTAGTGGTCATGGACTTCAAAACCTACCCAGAGGGCGATCGGATTTTGTTCGCGGCAACGGAGAGAAGTGCTAACCCCCAAGGTGCTTTGGATCAAAAACTCTATACCGTCACCACGGGGATGTATTTCAATTCCCCTGGCAAAGCCACCAAAGAACCCGCAAAAGCAGGTCAACTTCAGCTAGTTCTAGACAGCAAGGACTATCAAAACCTCAAATTTGACCTCTCACCCGATGGCCAAACGATCGTGGTTCAACGAGTGAATCAACGCAATCCTGGCGACTTTGGCCTTTGGTTGCTGAAAGCAGGTGCAGAACCCCAACCGCTGCAAACTCAGCCGGGAGGCGACTTCCTGATCACGCCTGACAGCAGTGCTTTGGCCTTTGCTCAAGGACAAGGATTAGCCCTCCTACCGCTACAACCCCAAGCCGATCCGCTAGATTTCTTGCCCAAATTTGGCATGGTCCTGGGCTTTGCCCGCGATGGCTCAGCGGCAGCGATGGTCAAATTCAACACCAACTACACGCGATCGCTGTTCCTCGTCACCAACCAAGGCATCCAGAAAGAAATCCTGAAAACGACAGGCTCAATCCTCAGCGCTCAATTTGACCCCACCAAGCAGGTTCTCTATTGCCTCCTCACCGAATTACTACCGGGCGAGGACTATCGAGAACGACCTTTCCTGGCCGCGATCGATCTAAAAACCACCGCAATAAAGCCACTGCTGCGCTTACCCGATGGTCAGCGAGACATTCAAATAAACCTGTCCCCCGATGGCTTAGGGTTTCTGTTCGATCAAACCATTGCCGCCACCAAAGAACAGAATGGCCCTAACTCACTCCGGACCGATGATGGCAAAGCGATCGCTACCAGCCGTCTTTGGCTGCTGCCCGTCACGCCTCCAGGCACCACAGACGCTCCAGTTCAGCTCCAACCAGAGCAATTGCCCCTAGCAGGACTCCATCCCCGTTGGCTCCCCTAACCAACCCTGCCAGCGTGACTTCGGGTTAGCTTCGTAATCTGTAATGATGGAATGAAAGTCAGCGCAACTACATGCAAGTCCAGGAGCTTATCAGTCGCTATCAGCAAGGAGAGCGTGACTTTACCCACGTTGACCTGAGTGGTGCCACCCTCAGCGGCATTAACCTGCAAGATATCGATTTAACCGGAGCCAATCTGACAGGTGCCAACCTCAGCTGGGCCTTGCTCAACCGAGCCAACTTGACTGGAGCTTGTTTGCGGCGGGCAGACTTGAGAAGTGCCGCCCTAAGCAGCAGTACGCTAGCAGAGGCCGTTTTGAGTGGGGCGAATCTCGGCAAGGTGGACTTACGACTGGCTCAGTTGCAAGCCGCTGACCTCAACTGGGCCACTTTGCAAGAAGGAGATTTGAGTGGTGCCGATCTCAGCCATGCCAAGCTGGATCAAATCAATTTAGAAAAAGCGAAGTTAAATGGCACCCAGTTCGTCGCTGCCGAATTAATGGAAGCCAATCTCCGGCGGGCCAGCCTCATCAGTGCCAACCTCAGCCAAGCCAATCTGCGAGAAGCCAAGTTAGAAGAAGCCAATCTGCGAGAAGCCAAGTTAGTTGGCACCAACTTAATTGAAGCCAACCTCAGCGGTGCTCATTTGCGACAAGCAGATTTGACTCAAGCCGATATGCACCGAGTGACGTTGGTGGGGGCTGATTTGAGTGAAGCGGTGCTCAACAGTGCCGATCTCAGCCGTGCCAATCTCAGCGGTGCTTATCTGCTCAAAACCAGTTGCAAGAAAACTTATCTGCTGCGAGCTAGCTTACAAGATGTCTATCTACTGCAAGCTGATTTAACCGAGGCCAATCTGCGGGGTGCAGACCTGCGTCGCGCTGACCTCAGTGGCGCTTACTTAAATGAAGCAACCCTCAGCGAAGCCGATTTAAGCGATGCCTACTTACTAGAGAGTCATCTGATTCGAGCCAACTTAGATGGCGCGCAACTGACTGGATGCTGCATCTATAACTGGCATATCGCAGAATCAGATCTGGCCAAAGTTGAGTGTCGCTATGTTTTCACTCAGTTTAACTACACAACCAAAAGTCCAACAGAGCGGTATCCGACAGGTCGCGACTTTGAGCCAGGAGAGCTAGCTCGGCATTACCAAGGCGACAATGCCATCGTTGAAGTGGTTTGGCAAGAATTGCCTCATTGGGAAGCCCTCATTTTTACGCTGGCTCAAGTAGAGCTAGAGTGCCTCGATCTGCGTTTGACGATTAAGTCCTACGACCTGCTAGACAATGGGTACTTGCTGAGACTCACCGCCGATCGCCCTGTTAATGGCAAAATCCTAGCTCAACGGATCTTGCAACTGTATCCTGAGCTGTTGCCACGGGTGCTGTCTCACCGGACTGAAATTTTAGGGTTATTAGGTATCACCCCTCGAACGGGCACTTTAGATGCGGCTGTCCCTACTGCCGCCCCAGCTCAGCGATCGCCCACGGCTAACCCAGCCAACAAAGACAAGCGGTTACGTCTCTACCAAGAGGTGGTGCGCCAAATTCAACATATTTTGCTCTCCCAGCCTCCCGACCAGTTTGTGGGCAGCGTGGAGCACCTGTTAAGTTACCTCAGACAGCAAGGCATTTCCACAGAAGAAATTCAAAAGAAGTTACTGAGTCAGATGATTATCAAGCGGGCGCAGCAGAACAAAGCATTTCTAGAGCAACTCAAGCATTGGGAGCAAACCGCCGATGAGTCAGCTCGGTTGTCTTCTATTGGAGAAGCAGTCCGATTGGCGATCGCTTTCCTCTAGTGAGCACCTCTGCCCCTGTCCACATCACCCCTTAACTGCAAAAATCCAATAAATTTAGGCATCCTTCATTGTCAAGATTGCCTGACTGTTAACATCATGGCTGAT
>DATNPE010000419.1:0-12937 GCA_036703355.1 Allocoleopsis sp.
CAAGGCCCCAAGGCAAGCCTAAATACAGGGGGAACACAATGGGATCGATGCCGAGTAACCAAGGCATACCCCACTCATGTAACTGCCGCGCCTGCTCATAAAAATCTCCCAGGACAAAGAAGGTATCGTGTGCCCCCTCCGAAATGACAGGGACAATTGGCACGCCTTCTCGCAGCGCTAGCTTAATAAAGCCTCGTCGTCCTGCAAAATGAATTTGGTGCCGTTGGCTATGGGGACGAAATACATCTTCTGCGCCACCGGGATACACCAAGACGGCTGCGTTGCGACGGAGAGCCGCGATCGCCATTTGCGGATGGGCAATTACCGCCCCAATCTGAGCTGCCGCCTGAGCTACCAAGGGCACAGGTGCCTGCCAGACGCTAGGATGCATCAAGCCGTAGGCTAAGCGATCTGGGCCAAAGCGTTGTACCCAGTCGTACAGCAACATGAACATATCTGGAGCCGCCAATCCGCCATTATGCGACCCGACGATCAGCATCGGGCCTTGCTGCGGTAGGTGCTGCCAACCATCGGTCTGCACCCGGAAGTAATGTTCGTACAGCCAACCCCAAATTGGCATCCAGGCTTGGATAGCTGCTGGATCGCGGTCTTCTAGAGACCAACCATCAAAGCGATGGATAGCATTTGGGCGATCGCTAGCGGGACGATAAAGAAACGGATTTAAATCAGGAAACAATGGCTTCTAACTGCTCTATTGCATCAAATTTCGTTCTTTAGCCTAGTCTAGAGCTTTATCGGTTGCCAAATCCAAAGGGGTGAAGTCATCGGTCGGCGGTTGCACTAGCCTGACCCCAAACACATCTGCAAAGGCGATCGCGATTTGTGCTTGCACTTGAGCTAAATCCACATCGGGCACAAACTCCGCTAAGCTGCCCACAGGCTTATCTGCAATCCCGCAAGGCACAATATTTTGGAAGCCTGCCAGGTCTGGGCAGACATTGAGCGCAAAGCCATGCATCGTAATCCAACGGCTGACCTTAATGCCGATTGCGGCCAGTTTACGTCCTTCTACCCAAACCCCCGTCAACCCTGGATAGCGCTCCCCCTGCAATCCATAAGCTGCCAGGACTTGAATCAGCACTCCTTCGAGTTGCCGCAGATACCAATGTAAATCTTTGCAATAGCGATTGAGATTCAGAATCGGATAACCCACCACTTGCCCCGGACAGTGGTAAGTCACTTCTCCGCCCCGCTCGACTCGACATAACTGATAATCACTTTGAGCAGGATTAAACTTAAGAAAATCTAAAGATGCACCTTGACCCAACGTGTAAACGGGGGGATGTTCTAGCAGTAGCAAAACATCGTTTAGGTCTGGATTTTCACGTCGTTGTGCCACTAGCGATCGCTGCCAATTCCATGCCATTTCGTAAGGAACCAAACCCGGCGTGTAGAGCCAACAGTCGGAGTTAGGCAGGTGAGGTACGGAGACAGAGAGCGACGTTCTACTCAATTCCATTAACAAAATCAAGCGAAATTTAACGCAATTTCAAGGTTTATGTGAAGCGGCGAAATCAAGAATTATCAACAGATGCAAAAGATTCTAAAGGCCCCTGTTCTCCAGAATACAAAGTGCTAGGGTGAAATTAACACCCAAATTCCAACGGGGAGGAAGCTTTATGAAGCTTGTTATCCAGGGCAAAAATATCGAAATCACAGATGCGATTCATGAGTATGTGCATCAAAAAATCGAAAAGGCGGTTAACCACTTTCAGAATTTAATGACCGAAGTTGACGTGCATCTGTCTGTGGCCCGCAACCCCCGGATAAACCCCTCCAAGCAAACCGCAGAAGTCACGATTTACGCCAACGGTACGGTCATTCGCGCTGAAGAGAGCAGCGAGAACCTTTACGCGAGTATTGACTTGGTTGCTGACAAGATTGCTCGCCAACTCCGCAAGTTCAAAGAGAAGCGACAAGACAAAAACCACACTCAAATTCGGACCGGGGTTGTCGTAGACCAACGCCCCGTCGAGACTTTGATTGGCGATCGCACTCCAGAACTCCCAGAAGATGTGGTGCGGACCAAGTATTTTGCGATGCCGCCCATGACCATCCACGAAGCCCTAGAGCAATTGGAGCTAGTCGATCACGACTTCTACATGTTCCGCAATGCTGAGACGGGTGAAATTAACGTGGTGTACGAACGCAATCACGGCGGCTATGGGGTGCTTCAGCCTCGCAACCCTAACGGCCAAGTACACATGAATGGCAAAAACGGCAAGACTGCTCACAGCAATCCTGTTGGGGCAGACAAGCTCAATTCTGTAAAGCTGTAAGCCACTTTTAGCCCACCAGTTCCCATACCAGAGCCTCGGAGGAAAGGTGTTGTTGCATCTTTCCTCCTTTCTAATTTCTAGACTCTCTGACTCTCCGCTGGTAGTTGCCGCAGGGTTTTTAGCGCTTCGTCAACGTGAGCTTGGAAGTTGAGTTGCGAGTTAAAAATATGGCGCACCATGCCTTGGCGATCGATCACATAAGTCACGCGCCCTGGCAGTAAGCCCAAAGTGGTAGGCACCCCGTAGAGCTTTCTCACCTGAGAGCCACTGTCACTCAGCAAGGTAAAGGGCAGTTGGTACTTGGCGGCAAATTTTTGATGAGATTCGGGTGAATCAGAGCTAACCCCAATCACCTCGGCTCCTGCTTCTTGAAACACGGTATAGCTATCTCGAAACGCGCAGGATTCTTTGGTGCAACCTGGCGTGTCGTCTTTGGGGTAGAAGTACAGGACGACATTCTTCTTGCCAATCAAGTCTTTGAGACTGACGAGTGCTCCAGTTTGGTCAGGCAGCGTAAAATCGGGAGCGATAGTGCCTACTTCAACTTTGCCTTTGGTTTGCATCACTTTAAGGGGCGATCGCGATAATTTAACTTAATGGGGCTTAACAATTTGTTAGACCTCTTCGTTATCCTATCGTGACTCAGTCACTGGCACTAACACTATCCGCGCCACAACCCCCTCAGCTCTCGCCACAACAGCGGCTCGCCTTGTTTGGCAGCGGGATAGGTGAACACGCCTTGCGTGGGGCTAAACAACAACGCTAATAAAAATAATCCTGACACCACTAAAACAATCGCAGGCCCAGAAGGCACGTTGTAGAAGTAGCTAAGATACATGCCACTGACACTCGCGGTAATGCCAATCCCAGCCCCCAACAGCATGACGTTGTGTAGCCGCTGCACCAGCAAGTAAGCTGTGGCCCCTGGAGTAATCAGAAGTGCCAACACTAGAATCACACCGACGGTTTTCATGCTGGCGACAATGGTGAGGGCAATCAGCACCATCAGCCCGAAGTTCAGCAGGTTCACGGGTAGACCCGCAGCTTGTGCGCCCAAGGAGTCAAAGGTGTAAAAAAGTAATTCTTTATAAAGCAGGACCACGACCAACAAGACAAAGGCCGAGATCAAGGCTGTATCTAAAACTTCCTGTCGGGTTACGCCCAAAATGTTGCCAAACAGAAAGTGGTTGAGGTCGATCTTGTTGTCTTTTTGAATCAGCGTAATCAGCGTCACTCCCAGAGCAAAAAAGGCCGAGAACACAATCCCCATTGCTGCATCTTCTTTAATTGGCGATCGCGCCCGAATCCAAGCGATCGCCATCGTACTGAAGACCCCTGCAATAAACGCCCCGACAAAAATATTGGCTCCAATCATAAAGGCGATCGCCAGCCCTGGTAGCACTGAATGACTAATGGCATCACCGAGCAGGGCCAAGCGCTGCACCATCAAGTAACTACCAACCACCGCACATATCAACCCCACCAAAATCGCAATCACCAGCGATCGCTGCATAAATTCGTACTGCAAAGGCTCTAGTAAAGCGTGCCACATTAGGCGGCCTCTCCCTGATGAAACACGACTTTGCCACCATAAGCCCGATAGAGGTTTTCCGGGCTTAAAACTTGCTCGCGCGGCCCACTGGCAATTAATTCGGTATTCAACAAAATCAGGTCATCAAAGTGGGTGATTGACTCACCGAGGTCATGGTTAATCACGACCACGACTTTGCCTGCTTGAGCCAGCTCGTGAAAAATTTGAAAAATTACGTCCTGGGTTTTTTGATCAATTCCCACAAAGGGTTCGTCAAAGCAATACACATCCGCTTCTTGGGCCAGCGATCGCGCCAAGAAAACTCGCTGCTGCTGCCCTCCAGACAACTGCCCAATCGGACGATCTCGATAAGCACTCATGCCCACCCGTTCTAAAGCAGCGGCGGCTAAATGGCGACTAGGGGCAGAAAAGCGGCGAAACCACCCTGTTTTCCGCACCCGTCCCATCATCACTACATCCCAGACGGTGGCAGGGTAAGTCCAGTCAATCTGCGATCGCTGCGGCACATAAGCCACTCGTGATAGTTGGTCGGCGAGCGGTGCATTGCCCAACCGCACCGTACCGTGATTGGCTGGCACCAGTCCCAACATAGCTTGCAGCAGCGTACTTTTACCCGCCCCATTAGGACCAATAATCCCCACGACTCGCCCAGGGTGAATCACCAAATTGACATCTCTCAGAGCTTGTACCGCTCGGTATTGCACCGCCAACTGAGACACCAAAATTTTGTCATTGCCATTCATATAGACGATTTGCCCATCTGAAGCCTGAGTTGAACCTGTATCGCAAGGGGTGGGTTGAGTTCTCATGGCAGGGTCTCCAATGGGCCTAAGCAAAAATGAAAGGAATATGAAATTAGGGTAACTTAAAAAGTGAAAGAAATATGAAAACATATGTCAATTTTAGCGATAGTCCCCACTTCGTCCTCTCCCCGAGGTCTTTGTAGACAGCGCTACCGATGTAGTCAGGCGATCGCAAGTTTCTTGCTAAGTCTCTGTTTAAGCAGTTGTGCTTTAGATTCCCCCTCTGCCCCCAATCGCTCGACTGGCAATGCCAGCAACAAGCCCAATGTAGTCTCTACCAGCACCATCCTGACGGACTTAACCGCTCAGATTGCCGAGGACGAAATTCAACTGACCGGAATTCTGAAGCCTGGAGCCGATCCGCACGTTTATGAGCCTGTGCCAGCCGACAGCCGAGACTTAGAAAAAGCTGATTTGATTCTTTACAACGGCTATAACCTGGAACCTGGCTTGATTAAGCTGATGAATGCCGCTGGAGGAAGTGCCCGCAAAGTGGCAGTGGGTGAAGTGGTGCAACCGTTAAAGCTCCAGAAGGGCGAACGAGAAACGGTCCCTGATCCTCACGTTTGGGGTAGCGTTAAGAACGTGATCCAGATGGTGCCAGTGATTCGCGATGCCTTAATCGAACTTGCTCCTAGCGATCGCGATCGTTTTACCCGAAATGCGGCCCAACTCACCGCTCAGCTCCAAGAACTAGATGCCTGGATTGCTCAACAAATCCAAACCATCCCACCCGAAAAGCGGCGCTTAGTGACCACGCACGATGCCTTTCAGTATTATGCTCGCGATTACAAACTCGATATTATTGGCACGCTCATTGGCATCAGCACCGAAGAACAGCCGAGCGCTCAGACCGTGCAACGCTTAGTCGAGTCGGTGAAGGCCGCTCAAGTCCCCGCCATTTTTGCCGAAACTACGATTAATCCAGCGTTGATCAAAACCGTCGCTCAAGAAGCAGGTGTACAACTGGCCCCGCGATCACTCTACTCAGACTCGATCGGTGCGCCCGGAAGCGATGGCGACTCCTACATCAACATGATGGTGGCGAATACCCGCACTATTGTTGAGGCGTTGGGTGGTCAAGTCACCCCTTTTCAACCAAGCGGCACCCCTCAGAAAACTGCGCCCAAACAATCTTCGTAAACACAACTGATTTTGCTTTGTCACTGCCGTCACTAGCAGTAGCGATCGCCGCAGTTCTCAAAATTAGGTAATAAAACTAAGCGAATGCCTTAACTTTCTGATACAAGTGAAAGATAAGCTGCTAGTGAAGAACCAATAATGGCCGCATCTAACGTAGATATTGACCTTGCGCCGTTTATTGACCACACCCTGCTAAGCCCAACCGCCACGCCAGAGCAGGTTGAGCAGTGGTGTGATGAAGCCATTCGCTTTAATTTTGCGGCAGTTTGCGTCTACCCTATCTTCGTGCGCCAAGCCACCCATTTGCTCCACAACAAACGACCCCAAGTTTGTACGGTGATTGGCTTTCCTACAGGTGCTACGACGCCTGCGGTCAAACTCTACGAAGCTCAGGAAGCAGTAGAAAACGGAGCCACCGAATTAGATGTGGTCCTGAATTTGAGCTGGCTGAAAACAGGCAAAACCAACGAGCTATTTCAAGAAATTGCCGCGATTCGTGAAGCCACAGATCAAACCGTTAAGGTCATTTTGGAAACGACGCTGCTCACCGATGCCGAAAAGCAATTAGCCGCTGAAATCTGTATGGATGCGGGTGCCGCCTTTCTGAAAACTAGCACCGGATGGCATGGCGGGGCCACCGTCACAGATATTCGCCTCCTAAAGGAAATCACGCGCGATCGCGTCGGCATTAAGGCATCAGGCGGTATCCGCACCGCTGAGCAAGCTTTAGATTTAATTGTGGCGGGAGCAACTCGCTTAGGGACATCTCGCGGTGTCGATCTCCTGCGTCAGCGCGATACCCTAGAAAAGGTGAGAGGTAAGGGGCAAGAGGCGGACGATTAGCCACCCCACTTTTTGTTGCTGCTCTCTTGCCTTTAATCCTCGCCTGACCTCTGTATGAGCCGAACGTATAAAGCTACTGGCATCAATCTGAAAGGTGCGCCTCTAGGGGAGTCTGACCGTCTACTCACCGTCTTGACCCGTGAGCATGGGTTGATCCGAGTTGTAGCACCGGGGGCACGTAAGCACCAATCTAAACTGGGGGGACGCAGTGGCTTGTTTGTGGTCAACGAGTTACTGATTTCAAAGGGGCGATCGCTCGATAAAATTAGCCAAGCAGAAACTTTGGAATCTTATCCGAGGTTGAGCCAAGACCTAGCTAAGTTAACTGCTAGTCAGTACTTAGCCGAACTGGTGCTTTGCCAAGCCCTCAGTGATCAACCCCAAGAAGAGTTGTTTTGTCTGTTAAATGAGCATTTGGGCCGCCTAGAACAGTTATCTGGCGATCGCCAGGGCACTCAGGCCGATCCTCTCAGCGTGTTAGCTCATTTAGCACAAGCCATCTTTCACTTGCTGGCTTTGGCAGGGGTGGCACCTCAAGTGCAAACTTGCTGTGTAACGCAGCGGCCTCTCACTCCTGACCTCAAAGATGTTAATTGGCGGATTGGCTTCAATATGGCAGCAGGGGGCACGGTTGATTTGGCAGAGCTAGAACGTCTCGGCCCTGCTCGCACTTCAGCACCGCAGCGTTCCCGTGGGGCTGTATCCCAGCCTGCTGCCCTGATGGTAGACAGTCCCCCAAAACCCATTCTGCGCGATCGCCGCTCTACACTCGCCTTAAATTCTGGCACCCACTCGGCCACAACCATTGCGACAGCTCAGTCTCCCAGCCAAGCGATCGCCGAAACTCCTGCTGCTTACCAGGTCGTCAATCACTCCCAGAAGGTTGCGACTCCTAGCCTCCAGCTCAACAGCGTGGAGTTGTTGCTTCTCCAGCAACTTGCCCAGCCAGAACTCCTTCAGTTAGATGCATTCTCTCTGGAGTTAGAGCAAAATGCCTTTAATGCCTCAGCCCATACAGCGGCTTGGCTAAAAATTGAGCGAATTTTACGTCAGTGCGCTCAATACCATTTCGATCGCCCCATTCGCTCCGCTGCCCTGATTGACACTTGTTTTCTGTCTGTGCCAACTGCTCCCTAACTGCCTCAACCATGATGCGATTGTCGGATTCTGATTTGCAACTGCTGGCTTTGCCATCCCTCGACCATACCAACGCTGGGATGGAAGTTGGTAACCGCTATCATGCTCACTCTCAGGGCGATCGCAACGCCTACCCAGGAGATGATGCTCGGTTTCATCCAGCAACGAGCCGCATCTCTCAAGAGGATATTGCTGAGATTGCTAAAACAGAGCAGCACAAAGAAGGCATTCACGGAGTAGCAGCTCAGTTGCCGACGACAAAGGCTGAACTTCCTCCAACCGTAGAGCATCACAACGGGCCTAGCACTTTAGCAGGTTTAGCGCCTGCGCCTGGAGATACCCACTTATCCAATGGCAATGGCACAGCTTCAGGCAGTACATTATCCCAGGAGTCTTCAGAGCCCGATTTAGAACCAGGATTTCTCCCAGTTCTCAAGAATCGCAACTTTTTGGCTCTGTGGAGCGGCCAGGTTTTTTCGCAGTTGGCTGACAAAGTTTACTTAGTGCTGATGATTGCGTTGATCGCGACTCGCTTTCAAGCGGAAGATCAAACCATTAGCGGCTGGGTCTCTTCGATCATGATTGCCTTCACCATCCCAGCTGTCTTGTTTGGGTCTGTGGCAGGGGCATTAGTCGATCGCTGGCCCAAGCAACCAGTTCTCGTAATTACAAATCTATTGCGAGGTGGTTTGGTTTTAACTTTGCCGCCACTGCTCTGGATTTCTCAGGGTTGGGCACCCCTTGGTGGTTTCCCGGTGGGCTTTGGCCTCCTCTTAGGCGTGACTTTTCTAGTCTCAACGCTGACGCAATTTTTTGCTCCAGCCGAACAATCTGCAATTCCCTTAATGGTGGAACGGCGACATCTGCTGTCAGCCAATTCTCTCTACACCACCACCATGATGGCTTCTGTGATCATCGGCTTTGCAGTCGGGGAGCCACTGTTGGCGATCGCAGATCACATCATGACGCAGATCAGTGGCGGTCTCAGCATTGGCAAAGAGCTGGTAGTGGGTGGCGGCTATGCGATCGCAGGCTTGATTTTGCTGTTGCTGAGAACCAACGAAAAAGTCACCGTTACTGAACAAGAATCGCCTCACATTTGGCAAGACATTCGTGAAGGCATCAATTATTTAAGACAGCAAAGCCGTGTTCGTAGCGCTCTGATCCAACTCGTCATTCTCTTCTCAATTTTTGCGGCCCTAGCTGTTTTAGCCGTTCGTTTAGCCGAAGTGATTCCAGGTATAAAATCTTCTCAGTTTGGTTTCTTGCTAGCTGCGGGCGGGGTTGGTATGGCCGGTGGTGCTGCGATCTTGGGGCAATTCGGCCAGCGCTTCTCTCATAACCAACTCAGCCTGATTGGCTCCATCGGCATGACAGCCTCTCTCCTGGGCCTAGCCGTGTTTACCCATCAGCTTTGGCCTGTCTTGTTACTGCTCACTGCGCTAGGCGGCTTTGCAGCCATCGTTGGAGTCCCCATGCAAACCACGATTCAAGAAGAAACCCCGGAGGAAATGCGCGGGAAGATCTTTGGTTTGCAAAATAATGCGATTAATATCGCTCTGAGCCTACCTTTGGCCTTAGCAGGTGTGGCGGAAACCTTTCTGGGCTTACGAGCAGTATTTGTCAGCTTGGCGCTGTTGGCGATCGCAGGAGGGCTCCTGACCTGGTATATTTCCCGTACAGGATCAAATTCGTTAGCCAACACTGACAAATCATAAGTTGACACTCATCTGAATGCACATTGCTTGGCTTGGTAAAAAATCGCCTTTCTGCGGCAACGTTACTTACAGTCGGGAAGTTACCAATAATCTACTAGATCGGGGCTACCAGGTTAGTTTCCTCCACTTTGCCCAAGAAGAAGACTCAACCGCTCCCTGGTCCGACTATCAGGAAGTTTCTCTGCCCTTTCTTTACAAGTCCCAGGTTTACACCATTCCGACCCTGAAATCGAGCAAAGTTCTGGCTCAATCCTTGCGAGAACTCAAGCCCGATCTCGTCCATGCTTCCTTAACGCTATCGCCCCTTGATTTTTTACTGCCAGAGATCTGTGCTGAGCTAGATCTGCCATTGGTGGCTACTTTTCATCCTGCGTTCGATCGCAGACGTAGGCTCACCTCAAGTACACAACACTTGACGTACCAGCTCTATGCACCTTTCCTCGCCAACTACGATAGCGTGATTGTCTTCTCCGATATTCAACGCGACTTGCTGGTGCGTTTAGGCGTTTCACCCGACCGAGTAGCGGTGATCCCAAATGGGGTGGATGTCCAAAAGTATTCTCCTGGGCCTTCTCGTCTCAAAGCTGAGTTAGATGCTCGACAAATTTATGTGTATCAAGGCCGCATTGCCCTAGAGAAAAACGTCGAGTCTTTGCTACGCGGGTGGAAGCAAGCCAATATGGGGCCTGATTGCAAACTCGTGATTGTTGGAGACGGCCCCCTGAGACCCTCTTTAGAGCCATTCTACGGCCCTGATGCTGGCATCCTCTGGTTGGGATTTGAAGCCAACGAACAACGTCGAATTGAGATTCTACGGGGCTCTGATGTCTTCATTTTGCCTTCATTTGTCGAAGGTTTGGCCCTCTCCCTCCTAGAAGCAATGGCCTGTGGTGTCGCTTGTGTAGCCACAGACGCAGGTGCTGATGGCGAAGTGCTAGCAGGGGATGGGGTCAGCGGCGACGCAGGGGTGATCCTGAAACCTCAGGGTGTACATGGACAATTACGCCACATTTTGCCTATGTTCCGTAACCTGCCAGAACTGGCCGCTTTACTGGGCCAAAAAGCTCGCCAACGAGTTCTAGAACGCTATACCCTGAACGACAACATCACTCAGATAGAGGAGCTTTATGCCCAAGTGCTACAGCGAGGGCGCGTCCAAGTCGGGGGCCGAGCTTAAGTAGAAGCACTAACTTTGCTACATTTCAAGGCGCTGTAGCAGCAGGAAGTGGCCAACCCAATCGCGTCGGCTGTTGATACACTCGCTTCAAAGTGTTGATATCCCTGGGCGAAATCGTGGCTGGACTACGCACTTGTGAGAAATACAAGGCATCCGTTTGCAATGGGCTATGACCCCAAAGCCCTAGAGCATGACCCAGTTCATGGCGAGCTGCTGCTTGGATATAGGGAGGCGTCTGGTTCGGTCGTAACCAAATGTTACAGTGGTGAGCTAATACAGGAGGTCCGTTCTTCCTAGGCTGAGCATAGAGTTCGTATCGCGTTTCAGCTGAGCGAATGCGGTAATTGCGATCGCTGGGTTTGATGCCCCCTTTCTCTGGAGGAGGTGGCGATCGCCAAATGGTAATGTCTGCTTGCTCCGGGCGACTGACGAGTTGCAAAGGTAGATATGCTTGCCATTCTGTGACTGCTTGGGTCGCTGCCTGCGTCCATGCTTGAGCTTGAGGATTGGGTTTCACTGCTGCCCTAGTGGCTGAGGTAGTCACGGCTGACTCGACATAAACTTTCACCGGAAAGCGAGACCAAACGAGAGCGCCCACGGATAACGGTTGGATTTGATCGAAATAGTCGCCCTGATTAGAGCGATCGCGCCAGTTGGCCAACGTCTGCGGGAGCGGGTGAACTTGTGGAGGGGGCAGCTCAGGATTAGAAGGAGCGGCGTTCACCCAAAACCCAGTCATTACTACTAGGCTAAAAGCACCTAAAGCTAGTCCCAAAGTGCGGCTCAGGCGTTGCCATCGGCGATCGCGGCCCTGAAGCTCCTTCGTGATTGGCAAAAAATATAAGAAAGGCGATCGGTTTCTACACAGCCGTAGAACCAATCGCCTTAATAACCAATGCATGACTTTCAACGCGATATCAGACAGTGCTAGCGATTAAACCAACCCGCACTCAGACCCACTGTCAAGGCCATAAAGACCACAACCAAAGTCCAGGTAACTCGGTTCAACGTGGTTTCCGCACTCTTAGTGCTGGTGAAGAGTTGAGCTTGTCCACCAATTCCACCCAAGCCATCGCCTTTGGGGCTGTGGAGCAAAACTAGAATCGTCAGGCCCAGCGCTGACAAGGCCCAAATTCCTTGAATGATATTAGTCAGTGTCATTGCCACCAGCTCAATCGCAGTAGGTTTAACAAAACAGAGATTCTACAGAGACACTCGGACAGGGGTTCGATTCGCCCGTACATCAATAGTAGCTGGCTGAATCATGGAGCGACCCGTCATTTCCGGTGGCTGCGGTAGTTTGAGAATGTCCAAAATCGTTGGAGCAATATCTGCCAAACGACCATCGGAGCGCAGAGCCACTTCCGTTCCATGACCCGGAATTTTTGCGCCTTCTCCCTCTACCAGAATAAAGGGAACTGGGTTCGTTGTGTGAGCGGTCCAAGCACTGCCTTGCTCGTCGCGCATGTACTCAGCATTGCCGTGGTCAGCTGTAATCAAGGCGGTGCCTCCCGCCTGACTAATACTTGCCAATAGACGGCCCAAACATCGATCGACGGCTTCTAGCGCTTGCACCGTGGCATCAATTTGTCCCGTATGACCTACCATGTCAGGGTTGGCATAGTTGATCACGACCAGGGAATAGATGCGCTTCTCAATTGCAGCGATCGCCACATTAGTGACGGCTTCTGCGGACATGGCAGGGGCGCGATCGTAGGTAGGCACCATCGGGCTGGGAACCAGCTCACGGTCTTCTCCCGGAAATGGCTCCTCAATACCGCCATTAAAGAAGTAAGTCACGTGAGCATACTTCTCCGTTTCCGCAGTGCGGAACTGCCGTAGCCCACGATTTGCCAGCACTTCACCCAAGATATTGCTCAGGTTCTGGGGTTCGAAAGCGACCAATACTGACAGATTGGGATCGTATTGCGTAAAGGTTGCAAAGGTGAGCGGTTGAATTTGCTCCCGCTCAAATCCTTTGAAATTGGCATCAACAAAAGCTTGGGTGAGCTGACGCGCTCGGTCTGGACGGAAGTTAAAGAAGATGACACCATCTCCTGGTGCGATCGCCCCTGGAGCAATTCGAGTTGGCAGTAAAAACTCATCGGTGGTGCCTTCTGCATAAGCTGCCAACAGCACGTCCAGAGCAGAGCGACCATCACCAGGCCCATCCGTGGTCATGACTTCATAAACTCGCTGCACCCGATCCCAGCGGTGATCGCGGTCCATGCTGTAATAACGACCCGAAAGGGTAGCAATCCGAC
>DATNPE010000420.1:0-8998 GCA_036703355.1 Allocoleopsis sp.
AGAAGATTTACTACAAACCCTACTCACTGACTATCCTGACTTATTAGCTGGAGACCAAATAGACAGTGTTCACCCTAGACGCTGGCTATTAGTCTCCCGTGAAATGTCAGTTCCTTCTGAAGAAAATGGTGGCAATCGTTGGTCTGTTGATCACCTTTTTCTTGATCAAGAGGCTATTCCAACCCTGATTGAGGTGAAGCGTAGCAGCGATACCCGAATCAGGCGCGAAGTCGTAGGTCAAATGCTCGATTACGCTGCAAATGGGGTAGCTTACTGGCCTGTAGAAACCATCCGGGCGCGGTTTGAATCGAACTGCCAAGCTCAAGGGCTTGATCCAGCACAAACATTAGCCGAATTTTTAGGCACAGATGCTGAATTAGACCAATTTTGGCAGCAGGTTGCAACTAATTTATCGTTGGGCAAGCTTCGGATGATCTTTGTTGCAGACAAAATCTCGACAGAGCTACAACGAATTGTTGAATTTCTAAATGTCCAAATGAGTCCAGCAGAAGTGCTTGCTGTTGAAATTAAGCAATATCTTGGACAAGGGCTGAAAACGCTGGTTCCTAGAGTGATTGGTCAGACCGCAGAGGCTCAGCAAAAGAAGGCTGGTACAATCCGCGAGGTTAGACAGTGGAACGAGTCAGAATTTTTTGAAGAGCTAAAAGCGCAACGCGGAATTTGCGAGTTTGAATGTGCAAAACAAATTTTTATTTGGTCTTGTCAAGAAATAGGACAGCCTCGTTGGGGCTTAGGTAAGCAATACGGCTCCTTGATGCAGAAGCTAAATCATCAAGGGAAAACACATTCAATCTTGACCATGTGGACGAATGGGATGATTGAGGTGTTTAATTCTTGGCAACCTGAAGAAAAGTGGAAAGAATTGCAATCTAAACTTCAACCCCTAGAGTTCAAGCTTTACTCAAATGATTTACGCTTACCTTTATCAACGTTGACGACCGATGGCGCTCCAAAGCATTTCCTGTCGGCTTTAGCTTGGTGGGTTCAGGAGATCAAAGCCTCGTAAGCAGTACTTGAAAAACGAAATTAACTTTATCCAAGTACTGCTTGGTTACTAGGGTTTTCTACTGTAATGCTTTGCAATCTGAAAACTCACATCCAGGCTCAATTTAAGGGTTCGATCGCCGCCCTCAATCCTTGACCACTGAGCGTTTGCATCATTTTGTCAGCATTGTCGCGGTTATTGAAGGAACCAACCTGCATCACCATCCGACCGTGTGACAGAGTGCGGAAAGCGTTGGGAGCGATCGCGGCAACTTCCGCTTGCTCGTCTTCGCTTTCAACCTGTACCACGACTCGGTAGCGTGAGCTGGAAGCTGCTTGAGTCGAAAAGGGCAAACTATTGGTAGCATCTAGCGGGTTACGCGCCACTAGCACACTGGGCAACTCTCCTCCCCCATAGCCCACAGGAATATCTGGTCCTGGTACTGGCAAGACATCGCCGCTAGTAGAAGGACTGCTAGATTGAGGAATCGCCGCGATCGCTGCCTCTGGAATTGGGGCTGGGGACACCGTAGGGATCACCTCATTGGTTTCAGGCGGCGGCACCGGAATCTCAATACTGGTTGGAGCCGCAGCCGCCACAGCAACTGATCTAGCAGCCACAGGCTTGGGTGGTAAAACAGGCAGTTGAGGACTCTGACTAGGCCGAGCTGCTACTCGAACGGGTACGGTACGGGGTGATTCAGGCGGTGGCACCGGAATGGCGATCGCTCCAGCTCCAGATTTGGGGATGGGAGGCAATGTGATCTGCTTAGCAGGTTGGCGAGACTTGGCGCTAGGAGCAGAGTTGGCAGTGGAACGAGAAGCCACGCTAGCGGCTGGTGCAGGTCGCCGATTGCGGAACGAGTAGGCAGCGATCGGCTGAGGGCGCAAGGCAGGAGAAGGCTGAGTCGCTACCTGGGAAGCAGTTTTTGTGGGCTGTTTGCTCGTCGGCTTTAGCTCGGTTGGGACTGGAAAAGCCGCAGCAGTCATCGTGGTCGTGGCTACTGGCTTAGCAGGAGCGGTTTTTGCAGGCACAGCTTTGGGCGGAGCCGTCGCGATCGCAGGGGCTGATGGCTTAGCAGGAGCGGCTTTAGGTGGCGCAGGAGGAGCCGTCGCGATCGCAGTAGCCTCCGGTGCCTTGGGAGGAGTTGAGGGGATTGCAGTAGTTTTCAATGGCGCAGGAGGAGCCGTGGCGATCGCAGTGGTTTCGGGGGGTGGTACCTCAATCGGAATCGCAGTGCTGGCAGCAGGTGACTGGGTTGATTGATTAGGCTGCACCGCTGGACGCACCACTTCTGGGCGAGGCACCTCAATCGGAGTTGCAGCAGGGTCAGGGGGAGCAGGTTCTGGACGGGGAGCTTCAACAGCGATCGCCACTGGCTGATGGGTGATAGGTTTAGTGGTTGTGACGGTGGGCCTGGGAGTTGCTGCGACCACGACCTCTGAGGGAACTGAAGGTGTGGGACTCGAATTGAGTTCGGGTGCTGGCGGCTCTAATACCGTTGTCATTGGTGAGGCTGCTGTAGCAGGTGGAGCAGAGGCAGAAGCTTCAACCGTAGGCGGTTTGGGGGAAGTGACAGCGGCGACTGGTCTGGGAACGGTGGCTGGTTTCGCAGCAACGGTTGGCTCTGCTGCGGGTGTAGGTTTAGCTAATAGATCCAGTGCAGGAAAGTCAGCATTGGCGGTCGAGACTGGCTTGGCCGTTAGTTCTGACTCTGGCAAAGTCACGATCGCCTGAGCAGGAATGACAGGCTTAAAGGGTTGGACCCGTACTTCTAGCGGTTGGCCATTTTTGGGTTGTGTAGGGGTTGCTGGCTTGGCTGCGATACTAACAGGCTCAGCGGGCATGGTACTAACTGGACTACCTGGACTGTCTAAATTGTCTGTGCCTGCTAAATCGATGCGTCCACTGGTGCGATCGCTAGCGAGTTGATTGCCAAAAGCTGAAATTGCCTGATTCGAAGCACTGCTGTTAATGTCAAAACGACCATTGCTGCTAAAAATGTTCGCACCGGGGTCATTGGTATTGCCCAGATCAGGCCGTGCTTGGGCGATCGCAACTACGCCATCCCGCAGGTTTTGCTCAATCAAGTTACCCCGAATAATTGGCTGAGCGTTGGCTTGAACGACAATCCCATCTTGGTTCTGGACAATGCGGTTGCCAATGATCTTAGGAGCAGCGTCTTGAGCAATGTTGATGCCAAAGCCAGTTTTGATGAATAAGTTCTCGCGAATCTCAGGGCGAGAGTTGCCGTAAATCGTGACACCATTGGCTCCGTTGGCATAGAAATAGTTACCCCGCACCACAGGCGCACTGCTGCCCACGATCGAAATGCCATCGTGGGTATTGCCCGTAAACGTGTTCTCTAGAATCACCGGGCTGGCTGATTCAATCCATAGCCCATATCCACGTGGGTTGGGATTGCTCACAGTTACGCCTGCCAAACCCGCCTGATGAGCACCCAAAATTGTCACGTTTTGGCTAGCAAAGGTAGGACTGAGATAGGGGCCGCCGCCCTGAATCAAAATATCTTTGCCATGACTGCGGGTATCACCCTGAATCGTCACGCCGGGTTTGAGCTTGAGCGGAAAAACTTCGCCAGTCTCAGCGCTGTAGGTGCCTGGGATCAGCACAATCACCGTGTTGGTCTGGGCCACTCTGAGCGCTTGTGTAATCGTTTTGAATGGAGCCCGCTCTCCCCCATTGCCCACGGCATCATCCCCCGCGATCGGATTGACGTACAGCAAGGTCAAGGTAGACATGGCCCTGGCTCTAGCGGGCACTTGGGCGAACTGGGTAGACCCATCCGATTGCGCGATCGCTGGCCCCGCAGACCAACCTGCCCAAGCTGCCACCGTCAGCCCTACCCCCATCAAGCCGTGGGAAAACAAACGGGGATTGTTACACCAGCCAACGCGACTGCTTTGGGGCTGTAGCAAGGATTGATAGTTGTCGGGGGTCGTACTCACAAATCTCCTCCTGACCACACAGTGATAAAAGGCAGTGGTTGAATTCAGCGATCGCTGGTGCTCTAGGCAGCGCACTCTATCGGCGACAAAAGCAAGCGATAAAAACGGGAGCTATCTTACCCTAGATACCCGCTAAAAATAACCGCCTCTGGCCCCATCTGCAAAGTTCGCCTGAGAAACTTAAGAATAATTAAAAGAAAATACCAACAAATGGCAAAATTTTATTGCCCCTCCCCCACGTTTGCTGCACGGTTGAGCCTTCATTCCAGCAGCTCACGGCTTCTCCCTGCGAGAAACTTTTGATCTAGGAAGGGGGAATCTGACGTTACGATGAGACATTAATGGGGTTGTTCTAATGGGCGATAGACCTACCGGGAGTAAACTCGTGCAGCCCGCACTCTACCGCATTCTGGATGCCAATCTAGACCGGGCGCGAGAAGGCTTAAGGATCGTCGAAGAATGGTGCCGCTTTGGCCTCAACAGTGCCTCGTTGACCGAAGAATGCAAGCAAATGCGGCAGGAACTTGCGCGTTGGCACAGTCCAGAGTTGCGAGCCGCCCGTGATACGCCAGGTGATCCAGGGACAGAACTCACTCACCCGCAAGAAGAACAGCGCTCCAGCATTGAGCAGGTTTTGCAAGTCAACCTGTGTCGCATCGAAGAAGCCCTGCGAGTGCTAGAGGAATATGGCAAGATCTACACCCCGGAAATGGGACTCGCTTGCAAGCAGATGCGCTATCGCGTCTACACCTTAGAAAGCAATCTGCTCGTGCCTCAACGGCAACAACTCCTAGAGCGATCGCACCTCTATCTCGTCACCTCGCCCTCAGAAAATCTGTTTGCCACAGTCGAAGCAGCGCTCCAAGGTGGCCTGTCTCTGGTGCAGTACCGCGACAAAACCGCCGACGACAATGTGCGCTTCAGTAATGCCAAAAAGCTGCGCCAGATTTGCCAAGATTACAACGCCCTCTTCATCATTAACGATCGCGTCGATTTAGCTTTAGCTGTAGATGCCGATGGGGTGCATTTGGGTCAGCAAGACATGGCGATCGCCACAGCCCGACAGTTATTAGGTCCACATCGGATCATTGGTCGCTCTACCACTAACCCCGAAGAAATGCGCCAAGCTATTCAGGAAGGTGCAGACTATATTGGCGTGGGTCCAGTCTATGAAACGCCGACGAAAGCGGGCCGAGCCGCCGCAGGCTTAGAGTATGTCCGTTATGCCAAAGAACATGCGACGGTGCCTTGGTTTGCCATTGGTGGCATTGATACCAACAACATCCATGATGTCCTAGCCGCAGGAGCTGAGCGGGTAGCGGTGGTGCGCGCCATTATGCAAGCTGAGCAACCCACCTTAATTACCCAATACTTCATCTCCCAACTTCACCGAATTCAAACCATTCGCGCCTACGAAGAACGCATTGCCAAGCCCCATGTCTGATCTGTCTAATTTGTCTAACTTGATTACCGTCCAAGTCAACGGGGAAACTCAAACCTGTTCTCGCTCTACACTGCTACCTAATTTGTTAGAACAACTGGGCTTAAACCCTCGTCTGATTGCTGTGGAATACAACGGGGAGATTCTGCATCGGCAGTTTTGGGCCAATACCGAAGTGCAGGAGGGCGATCGCTTAGAAATTGTCACGATTGTCGGGGGTGGCTAGGCGGAATACCTCGGTAGCTTGAGTACGGATAACTCCCTCCAGACTGATGCCTGATCTCGGTACTCAGACGGTACAGTATAGATGTGCCCTGGGTTTACGGCTCTTAACAAAGGGTAAGCTGCCTCAAGCCAAGTCTGGAAACTTGCAGGCAGGTAGCTGTCCACCAGTATCATGAACTGGTTAAAAACATACCAAATTAAAGTTTGGCATGAGCCAGAGCCGACTGTTTTTTCATCAGCTTGGATAGGCACGCCTTATGCGTAATAAACTTTTTTCTGTAATCAAACCCTTGTTAAAATCCGTGCTCCTGGTTGGCTTGGTGCTGACTCTAGCACTGGGTAGCGCCGATGGTGCGTTGGCAGCGCGTAGTGGTGGACGCATTGGCGGCGGCTCCTTCAGAGCACCCAGTCGCGGACCCACTTACTCTGCACCCCGCACCTATACTCCTGGCCCCGGTGGTTACTATCCCGGAGGTGGATATGGATATGGCGGTGGCGGTGGATTTGGCGTCCCCTTCTTTTTCTTTCCATTCTTCGGGGGCACAGGTGCACTTGGTGGCCTGTTTGGCATCTTGATCTTTTTTGCAGTGGTCAACTTCCTAGTCAGCACGTTCCGGCGGGTCAGTGCAGGCAGTGATGGTGAAAGCCTGGGTTATGACAGCTACTCCAGCAATCCCACTGTGTCAGTGGCGAAGCTGCAAGTCGGTCTATTGGCTGAAGCTCGCAGTCTGCAAGCGGACCTGAATCGCATTGCGGAAACTGCTGATACTAGCTCTTCCGAAGGGTTGGCTCAAGTTTTGCAAGAAGCCTCTTTGGCCTTGCTGCGTCACCCAGAATACTGGGTCTATGCTGGGGCAGAAAGTCAGCAAACTCGCTTGACTGCGGCTGAAGCTCAGTTTAATCGGCTTGCTTTAGCAGAGCGCAGTAAGTTTGGCGAAGAAACTCTCACCAACTTCAATACTCGACGGCAACTGAAGGCAGCTAGTGGCTCCTCTGCCCTGACGGTGGCTGAACCTGGTGGGGCATTGGTGAATACGACCCAAGCACCCAGTGAATACATTGTCGTCACAGTTCTAGTGGGAACTCAGGGTAAATTGCAATTTCCTGCCATCAACAACACTGAAGATTTACGACGGGCACTCAGTCAAATCGGTGCGATTCCCAGCGAACAGCTACTAGCCGTCGAGATTCTCTGGACTCCGCAAGCCGAGGATGACACCCTGACGACAGACGACATGATCGCCGAGTATCCTAACCTCAAGCTCGTTTAACGAGTGGTTTCAGACTCAATTTGGTTCTGTGGTTGTAAAACTGTTCTCCCCCGTGCTGGCGACCCACCGGGGGAGTTGCTTTTTAGACTAAAGTGGGAGCAATTAGAGTAACTGCGATCGCACCGCTCAGGATTTCCACAGTATGCGAATGCAATACTCAGTTCATTCGCCGACTCCATTTATCCAAACCTACGCTAACCAATTGCTGCCTAGTTGGTCACGGTCTATCTTGTCAATTTTGGTCGTGCTGCAACAATGCTCCAGTGCCATGTTGAGCCGAACCTTGACCACAGAAAGCCAGAAGCAGCAGGGACGGGAGCAATTTCTCCAGTTTGGCCATCAAGTCGCCCTAGAACTAGAATCTTTGGGGCATCTCGTCGAACTCTTTGACCCAGCTACCGGGTGGCCGCTGCGATCGCCTTCCGGACAGTTGCGCTTAGATGATGTGGCCGTGGTGCGAGCTGCTTTGGCTTATCCCACAGTGACTCAAGGCGACTGTACTTTGCTCATTCATCCCGATTGGGAGAGCGCGGTTTATCCGTCTGTGCTGGTCTCTACCGCACCTCTGGGTTTGCTAGAACCAATGGCTGCTGAAGTGAGCGATCGCTATTTGTTGAATCTGCATTATTAGCCCTAAAGAGCGCTCTAAGAGACCAGATCAGGAATCGCAGTCTCAAGTGGATATTCAGCCCGTGGGTGTTTATGAGCGGCGTACCACCACTCCTGCTCGGTGGGTGAAAGTTTTACCGAGTAGAGCGTGATTTCGATGGTTTTGCCAGAGCAACCTTGGCCCAAAATCTCCACCGAGTAAGAAGGGTGGGTTTTGGTTGCGAGGTCTGGTACATAGCGCTTCCCAATCCGCCGCCAACTGGGTTCTTTACCTCGCCACTCTAAGCGACAGCAAGGCCAGGGCAACTGCTCGCGATCGAACAGACGACAGCAAGGACCAACTACCCGGTAGCAAAAATGACCACCGGGACTATAGAGAATTTCGCCTGTTTGCAAGAGATGAGACACAGATGTGATTGTCTCACAGTTCGCGCTGGGACTGAAGCACAGAGAGCGATCGCCGTTTTTTCCTTGCCTATCCAATTGCAGATCTAGCAGCTGCACTCTCAGTCAGGAGGACGAGGCCATACCCTACTTAGCATTCTCTCTCCTGATACAAGCGATCGCCTAACGCTTTTGCGACGATTAGGACTATGAACAACGCTGAACGCCTCGCTACTCTCAATCGTATCCGCAAGCTCAGTCGCCTGATGGACACCGCCATTCGGATTCCAGGGATTGGTTTTCGGATTGGTTTAGACCCGATTATCGGCTTGATTCCAGGGGCAGGAGATTTGGTCAGTACCGCTTTCTCGGCTTACATCATTTTTCTCGCCACTCGGTTTAATTTGCCGACTCCAGTCCTATATCGCATGGTCTTCAACATTGGTTTGGAGGCTGTCGCTGGTTCCTTACCGCTAATTGGTGACTTGTTTGATGCCTTTTATAAATCGAACATCCGGAATCTAGCGTTGCTAGAACAGCACCTACAAATCGTGGACCCGGAACTAGAGGAAGCGTCAGCCGTTGCTTCGTTATCCCGCTAGGACTCTGGAGACTCAAACCTGTACCTGGAGTCGTAAAGTGGTAGCTCGACAGAAGATAGAAACCGTTCTTTAAATAATTTGTTATCTTTGTTTACATAGCTTTACAAAGCAGTCCAAAGTTTTCGCTCCGTTACTCTCTCGGTTCTACTTGACCAAGGATCTTGCTATGAACTCCCCCACTCAACTTTCTTTAGAACAAGAATTTAGTCTCAGAAGTTTTGCCGATCAGGTAAAGCTGATGTCTCGTGAACAAGCTCAGGAGTTTTTGGTGAACTTGTATGAGCAGATGATGCTACGAGAAAAGATGTATCAGGAATTCCTCAAGCACGAGTGGGGCTTAGACACCCCGGAAAATTGGGTTTAAGCTGCCAATTTCAGGGCATTGAGAACCATCACTACCCAAAACGCCCCCTAGTCCCCCCAATTCATAGCCCTAGCGGGCATCCCAGAAAGGGGGGAAATGATTTGCAAGTCCCCCAGAATATAGCCCT
>DATNPE010000421.1:0-4077 GCA_036703355.1 Allocoleopsis sp.
GAAGCGGTCAATCGCCCTCCAGGACAGCGGTTTTATCGTCCCCGTGGTGCCACTCGTCCCACAGACTTGGATACGATTTTGCCCAGCCTGAAGAAAAGTTTTGCCCGTGAGTTGTCGAATCGGTTAATTGCTTGGCTACCAGAACGAGTTACAGATGTGATTGTCAGTGGGGGTGGTGGCGAGTTTTTCTGGTCAGAGTTTCAGCCACTCCTCGAAGAAGCGCAGTTACGAATTCACTTGGCTCAACCGTCCCGTAAGGCCAACGCGCTGGGTCAATACCTCTATGGCCGCACCCAACTTGCCACGCTTAGCCCTCAACTCACTCAGGTCTGACTGCCATGCCCACCCCGACGAAAAAGACGAATAAATCTGTTACGTTTTCTCCGGAGACTGCTGACCAAACTTTGCTGGAGGCGATCGAGCAAGCGCTAAGCGAGGAGCAGTACAGCAGCTTCAGCGACCTCTGCAAGCAAGCACTCCAGCAGACTTTGTTGGAGGCTGAAGCTAGCCAACCTCACGCCAATCCATTCGATCTAGGAACACTGCTTGCACCCATCCAGCAGCAAATCCACCAGTTAGAAGCTCAGCTTCTAGCCAACCAATCTCAGCAGTTTGAGCAGTTGCAAACTCAGGTTAGTCAAGTGGCGCAGCAGCTAGAGGAGTTGAGTGCCAGGAGCGATCGCGGCTTGGAAGACTTGCAAGCTCAAATTTCGACGCTGCAATCTGCCGGGAAATCATCCCCCACCCACCAAACCACGGAGTATCTCAACCACTTAACCAGCCAACTCGTCCACTTAACCACTCAAGTTGAAACCATTGAGAGCAAAATCACTCAGCAGTTTGCCGACTTACAATCACAACTTGAGCAAAGCCAGATTGCCTTGCCTGTTTCAGCTTCTACTACCTTGGCTGAAACGAGGCCACTGGTAGAAGAGGCGATCGCGACTGAACCCAGTGACTATGAGCCTGTTCCCATCTTCCAGGAACCCTCGCCTAGAGCCCCTGTGGTCGCATCAGCGCAAGAATCTGACCCCATTCTCAAACGGCTCAGTTCTTTGCTAGAAGACTTTTAGTAGGCTGCCTGTCAGAACCTAGCGGACTTCTGAAAGCTTGATACGGTAGGGATGGTAGCTAGCGGGTTTGTAGGAACCAATCCAAACCTTATAAACCCCCGGCAACCATTGACCTGCAATCCCTGGGTTTTTGCCTTGATAGTCGTCATTACACCAGGTGCCACCTGGCCCTTGAATCACCATCGTCGTATCTTCAGGGCTTTCTACTTCTAAGCTGAGGTAATCAAAAAAGCCCGTGAGAGAGAGGGTGTGGTCTGGCTTACTGTCCATGTAGCCACTGCAAGGTCCGGTGATCGTGTCACTCCGCTTGGCAATATCTGTAGCTGCGACCGAGCCGCCGCTAATTCCCTGGATTCGTGTCGGGTCTGGGGAAAATTTGGGGCTGAGCTTCACATTCTCGAAGATCGAAAGTAGGGTTGATTGAGACGATTGTGCTTGTACCGGAGTGCTGACTAAGCCACCAATAACGATCGCGAGTGCGACTGGCAATCCTACTCCTCTACCTAATACACTGCTGTGCATCCTAGTTGCCCTTAACTGCTTTTTACAAAATGAATGAACGGCAATCACGTCTCTAGAGGAGAGTCGCCATTGCTCTAAAAATATATTTCCCTAAAATATATTTCCCTAGTTGAAGCGTGGAGCGCGGTGGAATCCGATCGCACTCTTGCACACCTGATAAACAATTAGGAAGAATTACCCTTGCAAAAAAGACGGTAGGGTTCCTAACGGAGTTCCCTACCATTCTCTCGAGATAGTTTTATCACTCTAGCTCGCTCAGCAGCTAGTCTTTTTGATTTTGATTTGATTAATTTGCTACAAAGCTTTTACGAAGATTTACTGAGCGATCGTTAAAGCTTGTTGTAAGCGAGGCAAATCTTGTCCTTTTTGGTGCAGCAATAGCCAAGATTGCAGCAAATCGGGACCATGCAAATCTCCGGTGAGTCCTGCCCGTAGCGATCGCATTACCAAGCCCTTCTTGACGTTTTGCTCTTTCACCACCTGCTTGATGATGTCTTGGGCTTGTTCGGCAGTCAGGCTGTGGTCGTTAGGCAAGGCAGACGCGACTGCTTGCAAGACTGCGGCAGACCCCTCTTGTTGGAGTTGGGCTTTGGCTTCGTCGGTGAAATTAATCGGCGTAAAGAACAGCTGGCTCATCTCAACGGCATCTTTCAACAGCGTCAAGCTAGCTGCCAGTAAGTTTGTCAGTTGCTCTAACCAAGGGCGATCGCTTGTGGGGTCGAACTCGTACCCAGCCGCTTGCCAGTAAGGAATCAACAAATCGGTGAGGCGATCGATGGGCATGGCATGGAGGTATTGGCTGTTGATCCAATTCAGCTTGTCCCAGTCGAACTTGGCCCCTGCTTTGTTGACGCGATCGAAACTAAATTGCTCAGCTGCTTCCGCTAGAGTAAACAGTTCTTTGGTGGCATCCGGTGGGGACCAACCCAACAAGGTCATGTAGTTGGCTAAAGCTTCTGGGACATAGCCCATTTGCTTAAAGTCAGAAATCGAAGTCACACCATCGCGCTTGGAGAGCTTCGCTCCTGCTTGATTGAGAATCAGTGGCGTGTGACCGAACTCTGGCGTAGCCGCTCCTAGGGCTTCGTAGAGCAAGATCTGCTTAGGGGTGTTACCGATGTGGTCTTCTCCCCGAATCACATGGGAGATCTTCATGTCGATGTCATCAACCACCACCACAAAGTTGTAGAGGGGTGGGCCAATCTCATCGGCGGCTGCGGCCCGCGCAATCACCATGTCACCACCCAGGTCGCGGCCTTTCCAGGCAACTTTGCCGCGCACCAGGTCATTCCAACTGATTTCCCGGTCATCCTCAATTTTGAACCGAATCACGGGCTGGCGACCTTCCGCAATGAAAGCCGCTTCTTGCTCTGGAGTCAGGTTGCGGTGGCGGTTGTCGTAGCGGGGAGCTTCGCTTCTCGCTTTCTGCGCTTCCCGCATGGCATCCAGTTCTTCGGGCGTTTCATAGCTGCGGTAGGCTAGCCCTTTATCCAAGAGGGATTGAATTGCTTGCCGATACAAATCTGTCCGTTGGCTTTGATAGAACGGTCCCTCATCCCAAGTCATGCCCAGCCAGGTCAGACCTTCCAGGATGTTTTGGGTGTATTCTGGGCGCGATCGCTCTAGGTCAGTGTCCTCAATCCGCAAGATGAACTGACCACCCTGGTGACGGGCAAACAGCCAGTTAAACACCGCAGTTCTGGCAGTACCAATATGCAGGTTCCCAGTGGGGCTAGGGGCGAGACGGACTCGAACAGTCATAGGTCAAGATGTGAAGGATGAATTATGAAGGATGGGGGATGAATCAGGCTTTTCTTCATCCTTGATTTTTTAATTCTACGGGACTAGTGGAGATTGAACCCGTAACTTTGACCGTGAGCAAAAGGAACCCCAGCTTGTGAGGCTGGGGCTGACTTTTAACTCAGGCTAGTTAAGCGCAGCGCTTAAAGCAGATGTTCCAGAGGTTTTCCTTGCCTGCTTTGCCAGCTCGTAAAGCAGTTAGAACACCACAAGAAGTCTTCCGCTCATAGCGAGTTTTACCTCGTTGCATGTCCTGGCGAATATAGAGCCAAGCTTCCTTAGTAGGAATACTCTGCTCGATCAGCTCTCCAGGAGGAAAGCTTAACGAAAGTTGCTGACAGCTACTGCTATCCTTATTAGTCATGTGTTACTCCCTTATGGTGTAGCAGAACAAAGTGAAACGTAACCTTGTCAGTCGAGTTCGTACCTCGGCTGTACTCTTGCCAGTCGAGTTCGTACCTCGGCTGGCGTTTTCGCATCATATAGCAACTCCAGTCCAAGCGGGGGGGTCTTATTTTCCGTTAACAAGAACTCCTTAGAGAGTTTCTAATAAACTGCTTCTACCCCATCAAAATATACGTTCGTTTCTTTTATTGAGACTTCAAACGCTTATGTAGTCTACTTTCCAAGCGTTTGGCCTATCCAAGTAAAATTCAATATTTTTCCTTAGACAGCTCTATCT
>DATNPE010000422.1:0-2868 GCA_036703355.1 Allocoleopsis sp.
AAACCATATCTAGAGTTAGCATGCCAACAAACAATCCCTGCTTAGTCATACAATTTCCCGCTTGCACCTTCACTGAGCATCCCAGTCAGGATGTTCCCTCCACAGGATAGTATGGCCAAATGGAAATCAAAGCTGGAACTCTCTACATCGTTGGCACACCGATTGGCAATCTGGAAGATATGACCTTCCGGGCAATTCAGGTATTAAAGGAAGTCAGCGCGATCGCCGCCGAAGACACACGCCATACCGGGAAACTGCTCCAGCACTTCCAAATCAAAACGCCACAAATTAGCTACCACGACCACAACCGTCTGAGTCGTCTCCCAGAAATTCTCAGTCGTTTACAGCAAGGTCAAGCGATCGCCCTTGTCACCGATGCAGGGATGCCTGGAATTTCTGACCCTGGTTACGAATTGGTCAAAGCCTGTGCGGATGAGGGGTTGCCAGTGGTGCCGATTCCGGGTCCAAGTGCCGCAGTGACCGCGTTGAGCGCTTCTGGGTTGCCCACCGATCGCTTTGCGTTTGAAGGATTCTTACCCGCCAAAGGCTCAGAGCGTCGTGCCCGCTTAGAAACCTTGAAACCAGAATCCCGGACGCTGATTTTCTACGAAGCCCCCCACCGCCTCCAGCAAACCCTACAAGACTTTGCCACTGCCTTTGGCGGCGATCGCGAAATTGCCTTGGGTCGAGAGTTGACCAAGCTGCACGAAGAAATTTGGCGGGGCACTATTGCCGAGGCGATTGCTTACTACAGCAACCGTGAAGCTTATGGGGAATTTACCTTAGTACTAGCAGGCGCAGAACCGACGGAACTAGTGTTGACCGAAGACGCAATCAAGGCAGAATTGCAAAGCTTGATGAGTCAGGGGATTTCGCGATCGCAGGCCAGTCGCCAACTTGCCCAACAAACAGCCTTACCTCGTCGCCAACTTTACCAACTAGCCCTCACGATCCCAGAGCCTAATGCTGACAACTCCGAGGACTCTCCGGATGAGTAACGACCACGCTTGTTGAGGCCGTGCGTTACGGCTGCGCCTAACACACGCTACGTGCTTGATGTTTGCTGTGGGGCGATCGCACTCCTGGCTTCTGGCTCCCCCAAGGTTCTATCGCCTACTCTTCCTCTGCCTGAGCTGCTTTTGCTGCATCTTCCAAGGCTTGAATGGCTAGCAACAACTCTTCTTCTTGGGCTTCAAAATCTTCTTCAGAGACTTCACCCATATCAAAGGCCAATTGCAGAGCTAGGAGGCGTTTACTGAGGTTTTCTTTGTCGTCTAGCTCGGCATTGACTCGTTCTTGAATTTGGGAGCCGAGCCAAGTCAGACCCGCAAGCGGACCAGTAACAGGTGCTAACAGTAGATCAAAAAACATAGCCAGCTCGCTTAATTTAAGTGTTCGAGTTGAGCGAAGTTGTAGGGAGCGGTGAAGTTGTTGTAGCGAATCCGCAATCGTCCCTCAAATTGCAAATCTAGCGCTTCTACTTTTTCGCTAAAAGTCGGCTCATCTTCCCAAGCAATTAGATAAGCCGCGTTATAGATCATCGCTTCTGTTAGGGGATCATTCTCCAATGTGGCACTAGCTAGAGGATTCAAGGTGGATTGGAACACCTGAATAATGTTTTGCTTGCGGTCTTCTACCGCCTGTTCGATCGCCTGACCAATCCGAATCACCTCATCCATGCTCAAGGACTTGCCTTCTAAGCGATCGCGCTCGGTCCGCAACTGCTCGTTTTGAGCAAGTAGAGCTTGCAGCTCCGCATCAGCATCCCAGAACACCTTAACTCCAACTTCTCTACGGCCATCTAGCTTATGGAAGAGTTGCTGTAATTTCGGCCCCTGAGTGGCGGTTAGTTGTTGAGTGACGGTGCTCCAGTCTTCCACAATTAAGCCAAATTGCAACGGTAACAGGGTGCGGTGCCCTGCGTGCATTGCTTGTTCTAATACTTTTTCGTGGTCTAGCAGGTTGCGCCGACTGGCTAAGTACCGCTCTTGCTGCGCCTCGGAATAGAGAAACGTAAACCCATCTAAAACATGAGCATGAACAGGCTGTTTATCTAAACCCTGAGCTTCTAACTGGTCTGGCCCAGGAGTGGGGAAAATTCCATACAAATACAATCCAGTTCCCATAGGTTTTGCTCGTTGAAATCTGTAAATATCAGTGGTTTGTTATAGCGGTTGAGAAGTTAAAACTAACTTGAGTTTGGCTTGAATTAAATTCAGTTGAGCTAGCCCCAGATCGACGCTGCCTTCAACGACTACGCCTGTATTGAGGAGGCGATCGAGCAATTCCAGAATCGACGGATTGGAAGAGGTTTCACCGGGATAGTAGCCACCTGCTTTAGGGAGCAGATTGCCGATTTCTCCCAGGTCAATATTTAAGTCGGCTGGATCGACTTCAAACACTTCACAAAGATGCACCACCTGCTCTTCTAACTTGCGGAGGCTTTCGGCAGCGCGGTCCAAATCTGTATCGCTTAAGTGACCTGCTTCCATCCGCCGAATCACTTGTGCTTCCATCAGTTGTCGTACTAACTCAACCACAGTCAGCAACAAGGGAGCTAATCCAGCATCTTTGCTCGATCGCTGCGGCTCTAGTAAGACGGGGGGTGGGGGGTCTGAGAATGACATGGCTTGACCCTAGGGCTACGAGTTCAGTATGCCCAGCGCGATCGCCATCCTCCCATTTCTGCTTTAGTCACAAAAAAGTGGGCATAACACCCACTATGGAAGGGAGAGTCGATTGGCAACGGAAAACTCTATTTCTAAGGGAATTCAATCAAACCTCACCCCGCCTGCGGCACCGCTCTCCCGCGGGAGAGGGGACGGGGGAGAGGTCAGCTTAAATGGGCAGTGAGGCAGGATTTGCAGC
>DATNPE010000423.1:0-40369 GCA_036703355.1 Allocoleopsis sp.
CTCTGACTACCGGGTTCCATATGATTTGGCACTGGCCGATTCGCGGCAGCTACAACATTGCCTTTGGCGAAACCACGGTTCTGTTTGGCATCTTGTTTGTGGGAGCATCCTTGGCGCTAGCTTTAGGCTGGGATCTCCTCACGGTAGCGATTTATGCCTTTTTTGCAGGTGTCACTTCGATCTTGATTGGGATTCGCATCATTGATTTAGAAATGACTCGTCGCCCACTCATTTCTGGATTGGGGTTTATTTTGACGGGTTTAGGCGGGGTTTGCGCCGCTCCAGCTCTGTACTGGAAGACCAACCGGGCGTTTCGTCTGGCAGGGGTGGGAGTACTGGCGATCGCCGCCGCAATTTGGGCCTTTACAGGCTATATGGCCTACTGGGGCCACCTGGAGGGTTCTGCCAACTGGACACCTCCCGGAATGCAGTAAGCCACTTAGATAAGAGTGGTGTGCTGATTGAGTGAGAGCCTAGCCAATTCTAGTTAGGGCATAACCCGTTCTGGCACTCTGGCCCACGGGCAATATGGGCATCATAGAAAGCTCTAACAGCGGTGGGATCATAGCGATCGAGCTGCTGCAAATAGCCCCAAGCAGTCAGCGCGATCGCGGTATCCATATTTTGGCGCGGGGTCAAGATAATCCGGGCATTATTTTTGCTCAGTTGGCGTACCTGAGCCTTGATTTGCTCCAACACCTGCCCTTGAATCTGGTCGGGTTTATAGCTAATAATTACGCCGCCATGCTCCAAGTTATGCACCAATCGTTCGTCTAACGGAGCTTGGGCATGAATGCCCCATTGTGCCTCAATGGCGTAGTGGGGGCCAGAAGTGGGAGGGTTCGAGTTGTATTTGACCTTTTCAGTTTCGGGGACGTGATCTTGACCTAGTTTGGGGAGAGCAGTACCGGGTAACTTCGTATTGGCAGGTTGAGGCGGCAAAGCAGAGCCAGGTGTATCCACCGTAAAAAACTCATCTCCAGTAGAGGCTTGAGTTTTTTGTTGGCTCATGGCCTTGGCAGCTATTGGCTGAGCGCTGGTCTCTGGCAACTGCCGAGTGCAACCTACGGCCGCGAATCCCCCAGCTACCAAAATGGGGATCAAGAACCAACGGCTGGCTAGCAATTTGCCTTGTCTGGCTCGGTTGCGCTTTTGCAGTTTTGTTGATTTGTTCACCTAATTTCCCCTAGCCTTTCTGAGTCTGGTCGCTGGATAGCCCGGAGTCAGGCGCAGCTACTTTCATGCTAGATGAAATTGTCAGTTTCCTTGAACTCCCGCAAATTGCAGGCTGGGACTTGCGGTCTGAGATGAAGCTTGACTTTTTTCCTGCAAAAAGAGGAATCCTGCAATCTGGCGGTACTCTAGAATCAATTGTTCACAGGCGATCGCACATTTTTGCAGGCGACCGTCTGGGTATTTTTCGCACTCTCTGGCGCAGACATCCGCCAAGTCTGCACAAGCTTGAGCCATCAAAGCCACAAAGCGAGGACCGCGATTGGTGATAGTGGCAGCACAAATCCAACACAGATCAGCACAGTCTCGGCAAAGACTCACGACTTCTGCGAGGTCAATAGACTGAATCTCTGTAGCTGCCTGACACTCTAAAGCGCAATGGTTAATCGCATCTAAAAAAGATTGATATTGATGATAAGTCATTTAAAAATCAGCCGAATGCTTCTAGTTTGCTTATCGGCTGAAATGACAAAACTTGCATCGCCCCTAAGCGGCACCTCTGAAGTTAGAGAGGCGGCACGGAATTAGCCAGGATTAACACGCATCAAGACCTGGCCGTATTCCACGGGTTCGCCATTCTGCACCAGAATTTCCATGACTTCGCCGCTGACTTCTGCCTCTAACTCATTCATCAGCTTCATGGCTTCGATAATGCAGACGGTTTGGCCGTTACGAATGCGATCGCCCACATCTACAAAAGGCGGTTCATCGGGAGCAGGGGCGCGGTAGAAGGTACCCACCATCGGTGAAGTCACATCCAACCACTTGCTCTTATCGATCGCAGGAGTGGCAGGAGTGGCCGCAGCAGGGGTCGCGGCTCCCGTGTCGGTTGTTGCACGAGCCTCTGGTGCAGGCAGTGTGGGGCTGGGAAGAATCGTGGGTGGGGCCAATTCCACACTCGGAACACCGCTGCTACCAGCCAACTTGGACTCAATAGCCGTCCCTTGACTACTGACTGCAACTCCCTTGCGAACTGTGAGTTCAAAGTCAGCGCTTTTGATGGTCAACTCGCCAATATCAGTTTGGCCCAGAGTGACTAGTAGGTTGCGGAGTTCTTCAAAATTCAATTGCACAGTGTTTATGACCCCAATCCAATGAGCTGCTTTCCATCAGCTCGTCTTTACTGAATCCACCTTGTCAGCAGTGTAATTTAGCACAGGACTCACAAGGTATTAATAAGAGCTTTAGTCTTTTTCACGACCGAGATAGGTGTCGTTGCGAGTATCAATTTTGATGCGCTCTCCAATCGAAATGAAGAGGGGCACCATGACTTGAGCACCCGTCTCGACAATAGCTGGTTTAGTGCCACCTGTCGCAGTATCGCCCTTCACACCCGGATCGGTTTGAGTCACTTCTAAAACCACCGAGTTAGGCAGTTCCACTTCCAGAACTTGGTTGCCCCAGCGCACCACGTTGACTTCCATGCCTTCTTTGAGGTACTTGACGCGATCGCCAATCTGGGACGCACTCAAGCGGCCTTCTTCGTAACTTTCCATGTCCATAAAGACGAAATCTTCGCCGTCTTTATAGGTATGTTGCATCGTGCTCTTTTCCAAATTGGCCTGCGGCACAACCTCTCCAGCACGGAAGGTTCTTTCTACAACGTTGCCATTTTGAGCGTTCTTCAACTTGGTGCGAACGAAGGCAGATCCTTTACCGGGTTTGACGTGGAGAAATTCCACAACTCGCCACACGTTGCCATCTAATTCAATTGTGACGCCGGGTCGAAAGTCATTACTGGAGATCATGAATCTTGTGTCTGGGCAGAACAATCGGCACCCTATTGTACCGCTGAGCGGGTACTTCCCAGAACTCTTCTTCGAGAAGATCTCTCTATCCCTCGCTAGAGCGCTCTAGGGGGAAACACTGTGGCAAGATTAAAAATGGAATTTCCAGAACCTTTGAATGAATCGCAACCGGAACCAGGACAAGGCACACGGGGATGAATTTATGCTGCATTTAAGTCGTTGGCGGCTCACTTCGCGCCAGAGCTGGCTAAAGTTAGGTTTCCTAGCATTTCTGCTGATGATGCTGTCTGTCAGCTTTAGTCCAGTCGCATGGGCTGCCGATCGCGTCAGCCGATTGCCTGCTGGGAACGCAATCACCGATGGTAAGGCGTTGTTGCGCTATGCCTTGCCAATTGATAACAAAGACATTAGAAACGTCCAAACCAGTCTCGAAGATATCACCACACAGCTACGTGCGAATCGTCGCTGGGGGGCGATTTCCAAAGATGCTAGTAAAGCCGCTTCCATTTTGACTAAAAACCAAACGGCGTTGCTCGCCAGTATTCCAGCAGACCGTCAATCAGAAGCAGAAGCGCTGTTGGCAGTGATGCAGCAAGAGGTAACTGAGTTGCAAGCTGCGGCTGAAGCCAAAGACAAGGAGCAAATTCGTCAGAAGCAAGCTCAACTGCTAGACCATGTGGGTGAGCTAGAAGAGGCGATGGTCCAAGAATTTCCCTTCGAGGTGCCAGCCGAGTACAGTAACCTGCCGCAACTGAAAGGCCGCGCCACCGTCGCAGTGGAAACCAACAAAGGGCCTTTAACGGTGGTTGTCGATGGCTACAGTGCTCCTGTTACGGCGGGCAACTTCATCGATTTAGTGCAACGTGGTTTCTATAACGGCCTGGAGTTCACCAGAGCCGAAGACTCCTATGTGCTGCAAATTGGTGATCCACCCGGACCAGAGGAAGGGTTTATTGACCCCAAGACTGGGAAGTACCGTGCTGTCCCCTTGGAAGTGTTGGTTCAAGGAGATGATGCTCCTACCTATGGCATCACTCTAGAAGATGCAGGCCGCTACAAAGATTTACCTGTCCTACCCTTCTCGGCCTTTGGGGCACTGGCTCTGGCTCGCCCTGGAGATGATCCGAATGGCGGTTCCTCGCAGTTCTTTTTCTTCTTGTTTGAACCAGAACTGACCCCCGCTGGCTTGAACTTGCTCGATGGTCGTTATGCCATTTTTGGCTATGTAACTGAAGGCAAACCAATCCTGGATGAACTGAAAGCTGGGGACAAGATTATCTCGGCCAAAGTGATTCAGGGCGGAGAGAACTTGGTGCAGCCCCAAGCTGCTTAATCCAACACTCGTTATGCTGTGGGTAGGGAAGTTATTGAACTAACTTTTCTACCTTTTTTCTTTGCAGAGGCAGCTAGCTAGGGATTGTGGGTATGGTGCTTATCGAGTTGGTGTTTGCGATCGCTCTAGGCGTTTTTGTCGTGCTACTACTGCTCAATTCCCTGCAGCGCGATCAACAGCAGCAACGGCTCCGCAATGCCTTTTACCAGCAGCTAGAGGCAGGGAATGGCTATATTTCACTCATTCAGCTAGTGGCTGCCGCAAAAGTAGATGCCGCCTTGGCCCGACAATTTCTTGAAGACCAAGCCCAACTCTTAACCGCAACCCCCGAAGTGGATGCGGACGGCGACACCTTCTACCGCTTCCCCAAACTTCGTCCCAGTGCTCAACAACCTAACTCGTGAAAGATTTATTGACGCTGCAAGATTTAGGTGAGCAAGGTCTACTGAAGTGTTTGCAGCGCTTTTGCCCACCAGAAATTGTCGGGGATGATGCTGCCGTTCTGCCAAATCAAGCAGGACGCGATTTGGTGATTACCACCGATGTTTTAGTGGATGGGGTGCATTTTAGTGTGGGTCTAGCGTCTCCCGGTGTTTGTACCACGGCTCCAGCAGATGTCGGTTGGCGCGCCGCCGCCGCTAACCTCTCAGACTTGGCTGCAATGGGTGCGACTCCTTTAGGCATCACCGTTGGCTTGAGCGCTCCTGGTCATACCCCTGTCGCTTGGCTTGAGGAAATTTACCAGGGTCTAACCGCTTGTTTGTCTCCCTTCCACACGCCAATTGTTGGTGGGGACATCACGCGATCGCCCATCCTCACCTTAGCCATCACAGCCTTTGGTCAAGTGGCACCCAACCAAGTAATCCGCCGCTCTACTGCCCAACCCGGAGATGCGATCGTGGCGACAGGTTGGCACGGTGCTTCCAGAGCAGGGTTAGAACTCCTACTCCATCCCGAATTAGGCCAAGAACTAAGCGAGAGCGATCGCACCTTCCTCATCCAAGCCCACCAACGCCCCACCCCCCGCCTCGATGCCCTACCAATCCTGAGACAAGCATTATCAACTCAATCCAAAATCCAAAATCCAAAATCCAAAATTCCACAAGTTGCTGGTATGGATAGCAGCGATGGTCTCGCTGATGCGATCGTGCAGATTTGCCACATGAGTGGTGTAGGTGCAAGAGTTGAGCGTAGTCAAATCCCCATTCCACCTGCTTTAACTCGTTGGCAACCTCCTAAGCAGGCAATGCATTGGGCGCTATATGGTGGAGAAGATTTTGAATTGGTGTTGTGCCTAGAGCCAAATGCCGCTCAAGCTTTAGTGGATCAGTTGGGGGAAGGGGCCGCGATCGTGGGGACGATTACTGCGGAACCTGACATTCTATTGATTGATACGACAGGCCATCAACCCGATGAAGCTTTGACACTACAAAAAGGTTTTCAGCATTTTTAGATTTGCAGTGGCTAGACTCGTAAACCAAAGTAGGTCAGCACCAAATCCGTAGAACCGCTGTTGGTAATCTCATGGACCTCTCCCGGTTCAACCGCAATGCAAGTGCCGGGTTGCAATGGATATTCTTGACCATCGATGCGAATGACACCTGACCCAGATTCCACAAAAAAGACTTCGCACATGTCTTGATGAGCATGGGCTGTAGCCACTTGACCCGGTGCAAAGTAAGACTGGGAAAAATTGGTTAAGTGCGGTAAATCACCTGAGCGCAGCATCACCTTTTTCTGAATGGCTGGGTTATGGGAAACCTGTTCTGCGGCTAAGTTGCTGAGGGAAGTGAGTTTCATAATTGGCTAGGTGGCGGGTGACGACAAAAGTGGATGCCTAAAAAAAGGGACGCTCTTGTCGAACGTCCCAGGTTTGAATGTAGATAACGGTTGCTTCAGCAGATGGAGTTGCGATCGCTTAGCGAATCGCCCACCCTCTTAATTTCAATTTTAGGTGAGAGCGATCGCGCCCAGCGACAAGCTAGAACGCATCAGCGTTAGTCTAGGCTTGCCATTTTTTACCAACGGTCTCAGCGAGGTCAACCACACGTTGGCTGTAACCCCACTCGTTGTCGTACCAAGCGACCACCTTCACCATGTTGCCGCCCATGACCATGGTCAGCTCAGCATCCACGATAGATGACTCGTCAGTACCCCGGTAGTCGGTGGAAACCAGAGGTAGGTCACTGTAAGCCAAAATTCCTTTGAGTGGGCCTTCAGAAGCTGATTTCAAGGCAGAATTCACTTCTTCAGCGATCGTGCTCTTCTCAACTTCTACAACCAAGTCCACGATAGAAACGTTGGGGGTAGGTACGCGCAGTGCAATCCCGTTGAGCTTGCCTTTGAGTTCGGGTAGAACCAAGGCAACCGCTTTAGCAGCACCCGTGGTGGTAGGCACAATGTTCATTGCCGCAGCCCGCGCCCGACGCAGATCTCGGTGGCTGGCATCCAACAAGCGCTGGTCACCTGTGTAGCTGTGGGTGGTAGTCATGGTGCCTTTGACAATACCAAAGGTCTCATGCAGAACCTTGGCAACGGGGGCTAAGCAGTTGGTGGTGCAGCTGGCGTTACTGATAATGACATGCTTGACAGGGTCGTAATCTTTATCGTTTACACCCACGACGAAGGTGCCATCATCTCCTTTACCGGGAGCTGTGATCAGTACTTTCTTGGCACCCGCGTTTAAGTGCTTAGAAGCTCCTTCCCGACTGGTGAAAACGCCAGTGGACTCAATGACCAAGTCAATGTCCCAAGCTGCCCAAGGCAAGTTTTCAGGGTTACGGTCAGACACACACTTGATGGTTTTACCGTTGACAGTGATGGAGTTGTCATCGGCGCTGATATCAGCATCGAATTTACCCAACATGGTGTCATATCTGAGCAAGTGGGCGTTGGTTTTTGGGTCAGAGGTATCGTTGATAGCGACTACTTCAATATGGCTATTTTCTCTACCTATCCAGCATCGCATGAAGTTACGTCCGATGCGTCCAAAGCCGTTGATCGCTACTCTAATCACTGCGTCTTGCCCTCTGTGTTACTAAAGTCGGTAAATAGCGAGTAATGACTCCAGATCATATCGCAAAGCATGCCTATTTCGAACTTGCCGTCAGTGCTTCAGAACACTGGATAAGCTCTAAATAAACGAAGAAATCCAAAAAAATTCCTAATTTAACTGAAAATTCATCAATTTCAATTTTCAGCGATGACTGAGGCTCCTAGAAGCAAATGACTTTGAATATGTAGATGTGAGAACTCACGATTGATTGGGCTTGAGTGGGCGATCGCTACCATCACTACCATTTAGAGAATCCTGCAAAGCGTCTTGATAAAGATGGTGAGTGTTGATGTAAGTTCGGACTGCTTCTGGGACCAAGTAGCGAATCGAATGGGACTCTCGGCAGTACTGACGAATCAGGCTGGAAGAAACACCGCATACAGGCATTGATAACTGTTGCCACTGCATATTAATAGACTGCTGCATCATCATGGCCACCACTTCTTGGCAACTGGCAATCATGGCAGAAGTCCAACCTAGTCCCGCTGTTGGCTCGTGGCTGGAATGCCAAGACTTCATAGATTGTGTCCTAGGTGCCACTAACCACTGACAAGTTGTTGCCAGTTCGAGATGGCCATACCAGCGGGGTAACGTTTGAAATGCATCTAAGCCGATAATCCAGTACCACTGAACAGTTAGATAAAGTTTTTGTAAATCTTTGAGCGTGGCGATCGCATAAGAAGGCCCCATCCGATTGGCTTCTATTGCAGTGACCACAAAGGCAGGGTGATCTGCGATCGCTTGTTGCACCATTTGGAGGCGATGGGCAAAATTACTACCGAGTTGTGGAGACTTATGAGGCGCTAGACGGCTCGGTACCCAAATCACTTGGTCCAGTTCTGCTTGCTGCAACGCTGCCTCAGCCATCAGAAGATGACCCCAATGAATTGGGTCAAATGCTCCGCCCAAAATTGCCACTTTCTGCATACTAAACTGACCGCTTCTCCAAGCGCTGATCCGCTCAGATCTTAAACTCAGTCACCGTTCTGTAACACTCCGTTGCTGTGATCCTGAGGTCCGTGAAACTAGATGGTTTATCTCCGTACAAACCCTAATTGCAATCATGAAGGCTAGTTGTAGGATGCAGAAGAACTGCTAAAAAACCTAGAAACTACGGAGAAATTCAAAGAGAAAATTATCCTGATCAAGGATAGTCCGAGCTAAGCCCAGTTAATTGATTCTCAGTATGTTTTTTCGGCAGATTTCCGGATCTAGAGTCAATTAGACGAGTAAAGATAAAAACAGTCTAAGGATAGAAAACTCTATCCAATGGGAGCAATAGGAATAGCTAATTTGCAGCAGAAAAGCTTTAAGAAGGTATTCCTCCTCCCAAGAGGTAAATACTGGATGGGCTGTATCGCGAAAAAGCAATTCTTGATATGATATCGCGTGTTATTGGTGTGGTGTGGTGTGTAAGGAGCTCAAATGCTGAATTCAGTTGATTTCAGCGGGAGGCCATTTCATTTCATTGGAATTGGTGGAATTGGAATGTCGGCTCTCGCTTACGTTCTGGCAAAACGTAAGCTACCTGTTTCTGGCTCAGATATTCGTTTAAATCACATTACTCAGCGCTTACAAGACTTAGGAGCGCATATTTTCTGGAGCCAAGATGCCGCGAATTTAGAATTTTTTCGTCAGGCTGAAACGGTTAAAAGTAACGTATTACCAGCGGCGGCTGTTGCGATCGCAGCCAATGATGGCGCGACTGGAGCGACGAAAGAAACCCCAACCTCCGTTAGTACCTCTAGTAAATTACCTGACAGCACCCATACGGCCCTATTGCCTCAGGTGATTTGCTCGACAGCGATTAACCCAGCAAACGCAGAGTATCGAGCTGCTTTGGAGTTAGGCTGTCCCATCTTTCATCGATCGGACTTGTTGGCTGCCCTGATTCAGGACTACCAAAGTATTTCGGTTGCTGGAACTCATGGTAAAACCACGACCAGCAGTATGATTGGGCATCTGCTCATAGAAGCAGGCTTAGACCCCACGATTGTAGTTGGGGGAGAGGTGAAAGCTTGGGAAGGCAATGCTCGCCTAGGAGAAGGTCCGTATCTGGTAGCCGAGGCTGATGAGTCCGATGGCTCCCTGGTGAAGTTTTCATCCCATATCGGTGTTGTCACCAATATTGAACTAGACCACCCCGACCACTACAGCACCCTAGACGAAGTGGTGGCAACGTTTAAAACCTTTGCTAGCCACTGTAAAACCTTGATTGGCTGTATTGACTGCGATACGGTCCGTGATGCGCTCCAGCCACCCATTACCTATAGCTTGCATCGCGAGTCGGGAGCCGACTACACCGTAGACTCTGTGACCTATCAGGCCAACGGAACGACCGCTCAAGTTTGGGAACGCGGCCAACTGCTAGGAGAACTGAAGCTTAAACTGCTGGGTCAGCACAACTTGAGTAATGCTTTGGCAGCGGTGGCAGTAGGCCGACTTTTGAATCTGGAATTTACTCAGATTGCTCAGGCGATCGCCACCTTTGTCGGGGCACGTCGGCGTTTTGAATATCGCGGCGAATACAACGACATTTTGTTTGTGGATGATTATGCCCATCACCCTAGTGAGATTCGAGCCACACTAGCCGCAGCCCATTTACAAGCTACTGGGCTAACTGCGGCTCGGCAGCGACGGGTTGTGGCTGTATTTCAACCGCACCGCTACAGCCGAACTTTGACTTTTTTGGAAGAGTTTGCTGAATCTTTCCAGGATGCTGATGTAGTTGTAGTGACAGACATCTATGCGGCTGGAGAACCGCAGCCAGACAATCTGACTGGGCAAAAGGTTGTAGATGCGATCGCCGCTCACCATCCCCAGGTCTCCTTCCAACCTTCGTTGCAGGCAGTCCAAGATTTTTTGGCTGAAACCCTCCGACCCGGAGACTTGGCTTTATTCCTGGGGGCTGGTAACTTAAACCAAATCATTCCAGAGGTAATGGCCTTTCAAGAGTATGCCGCCAAAAGCATATCTCAGGAAAGGTGCAAATAAGCCTCCTTCTCATGTTCACTATGAACAATCACTGCATCGCAGTTTCACGATGAATGAAAGATTGTTGCACCAGGATCAGCCACAACCTGGACAAGTGAAAACTGATCTTTCATCTTAGGCCTGTAGGCATGGAGCAGTTGGACTATCATGACTCTTTCCCAAGATCCGCCTAGCATTTTGAAGCCTTCTAGCTTTATTACACCGATTACACCTAAAACCGAGGCTGCTCCTCTTAAGCCTGACCCTTCCAAATACCCACCCATTCATTTGCCTGCTACCGAGTGTCTGATTAAACCTCAAGTCTCTCTAGCTCCCTTTACCTCATTTCGAGTTGGGGGACCCGCAGAATGGTTCGTCTCTCCTCGGCGGGCGGAAGAGTTGCAAGCCAGCATTGAATGGGCTAACCAGGAAGGTTTACCCGTGACGCTCCTAGGAGCAGGTTCTAATCTGCTGGTCAGCGATCGCGGTCTGCCTGGTTTGGTGATTTGCACTCGCCACTTCCGTCACGCCCACTTTGATACCGAGACAGGTCAGATTACTGCTGGGGCGGGAGAACCACTTGTACGGTTGGCTTGGCAAGCCGCAGAACGAGGCTGGACAGGTTTAGAATGGGCGGTTGGCATTCCTGGCACGCTGGGCGGTGCTGTGGTGATGAATGCAGGCGCGCATGGAGATTGTACCGCCGATGTTTTGGTCAATGCTCATGTGCTGTTGCCCAATGGCACGACTGACATTCTCACCCCCGCAGACTTGGGCTACAGCTATCGCACTTCAGCGTTGCAAGGCGATCGCCGTTTGGTGACCCAAGCCACTCTACAACTGCAACCGGGAGCTGACCCTGCTCAGGTGATGGCAGCCACCAGTGCTCACCTCAAGCAACGCCAGACGACTCAGCCCTACCACTTACCCAGTTGTGGCAGCGTCTTCCGCAATCCTGGTCCGCAAACTGCTGGCTGGCTGATTGAGCAGACGGGCTTAAAAGGGCACCGCATTGGGGGAGCCCAAGTCGCCCAACGCCATGCCAACTTCATTCTTAACTGTGGTGGCGCTACTGCCTACGACATCTTTCAGCTGATTCGCTATGTGCAACAACAAGTGGAACAGCATTGGTCATTGAGTTTAGAGCCAGAAGTGAAGATGCTAGGAGAATTTCAACTCGCTTAGATGAAGCTAGCGGTAGTTTTCTAGTGACAACTCAGCAAAAAACTAATTTGTAAAAGTCCAATCTTGGGACAGCAGTGCTAACTTAGGTGAAGACCGTGAGAGCTGCGGTCAAAGGCTATCTTTCCTGCAATCTTGAGCTGACTGCATTCATAAACAGGTCTGGCGTAGATTAACTTTTCATTTCGTCTGAGTTTCCAACCTCAGGCGGGATGAGGTAAAAGTCCGTTAAAGGGACAGTGAGAGTGGCAGAATAGCAGAGACTAGGAATAACAACCTAGCTAGATAAACAACTCGTACCCAATTAAAAGTTATGAGCAAAGGACAGGGATTCGGCTTCGGTCTTGGCAAAATGAAAGAACTGACCGAAGCATTTAAGAAAGCGCAACAGGTGCAAGAAGGCGCGAAAAAGCTCCAAGAAGATTTGGAGCAGATGGAAATTGAAGGACAAGCGGGTGGCGGCTTGGTGAAGGTTATTCTCAGTGGCAACCAAGAGCCCCGCCGAGTTGAAATTTCAGCCGATGTATTGGGTGAGGGAGCTGATGTGGTTTCTGACCTAGTAACGGCTGCGATGAAAGACGCCTACAACAAATCCACAGCAACTATGCGGGAAAAAATGGAAGAGCTGACGGGTGGCTTAAATCTGCCAGGTCTCTAAACCAAGGTATCGGCTTAACATGTGAGGTAATCCGGGCAAAGCAGTTTGTGGCTGGTTGCCCGGTTTTGTTTTTGAGCCAAGATTTCAGTTTCGGCTCAGTAAGGAGCGGGATTGGGCTGAACCGGAACATTCAATAACTTGGCGATCGCTCCATAAAGGCGGTTGGCTAAGACCGTGTTGGCTTCATCAGTGAGATGAATGGTGTCTACAAAAGCTTGGCCTGGGAAGTTGCTGTAGAGGTTGTAGAGGTTGAGAGCGATGACGGTTTTAGGAAATTCTTGTTGAACCTGCAGCATCGCTTGTTCCATCTCGCTATAGCCTGCTTTCACTCGCTGAGTATAAGACGCTCCTAGTGCCTGCTGAATTTGAGCTTCTTCTGCAGCACGGTTTTTACCCGTCCGACTCGTCACTTCGGGTTGGATGGCGACAATCAAAGGAATCTTGGCCGCCGCTGCCAAACGAGCCATCTGGCGCAAGTGGTTGTAATAGCGATCGGCTCGACGTTGTAGCTCTTTTGGGTCGCTAGGAAGTTGTTGAGCTAGAGGTGCATCACTGCTGGCAGCCACTAAGCTTAGTTCGTCCACCGAGGGTTGCGGTTTAATTAACCAGTACTGAATCCCTTTGACCAGGTAAGACTGCATGACCAGATTGCCCAATTGTTGGCTGAGATGGGTCGAGAAGTGACGGGGAGCATCCTCTAGTAAAGCTTCAGCGCCAGGTACGGACACTCCTTCCTCATTGCTGGGTAACAGTAAGTCTCGGTATCCACCGACAACCATGATCATGTCCGGTTGATAAGCCAGGACTTGCATTGCCAGTTGGGCAAGTTCATTGCCTGAGGCATAACCGGGCACGGCGGCATTGATCACCTGGTATTTACCGTCGCGAATGCGTGGCGGCAAAGCTAAGGCTCTGTCTACTTCTTCTTTGTAGTAGGGCAAAATATCGGGGCGAAATTTTTCTGGGTTGCGTTTTTGCTGGGCGACTTGTTGATTGAGGCTGGCTTCAAGTTTGTTGGCAAAAGTCGCTTGGTTGTTGGAACTCATTTGACCGAAGGCTGTGGAGCCTCCTAGGAGAAAAATCCGCGTTTCTCCTTTGGGCTTGGCGAGGGGGACGGGGCGATCGCTGCGAAACCCTTGTTCGTTGATGCGCCAAAACTCGCTTTGCTGCTTGCTGATGAGCTTGTAGCCTGTGACCAAACTGGGCTTAGCTGCTAGTTGCCCTTTGATAGGCAAACCGTCGTAGGGCTGCTGATTATTATCTAAAAACCTGAGACCGTAGGCTGTGGCTTTGGTTGGTCTCCCTTGATAAGCTGCTAATTCATCACTTTGACCTGTCACGCCAGCAAAGGTACGAACCAAAAACTCCAGAACAATGAGCAAAAGCGGCAGGGTTAATAAGGTGATCAGGGGCCAAGAAAGCCGACGTTGTTTTCGATAAGGAGATCTACGGCTAGGCCTAAACATTCAGTACTTTCCTCGTAATACCAATAGTAGTTTCACCCCGTTAATGTTGCTGAGAGTGATGAAGGGCAGGCAAAGTCCCTTCCATCACCCGACCAGTTTAATGGGTGAAGTAATGACCCTTGTTTGCTTTGAACCAGCGATCGCTGCTCGCAAATTCAGGTCGGAAGTTGCACATTCAAGAAGAGTTACACCTTGACGGTCAGATGGTCAAGGTTTGAACAAGGTCACCTGAACTCATCCATACCTCTGCAAGGGTTGGTGCTGAGAAACCGGAAAGACTGGTTAAGATATTAAGGCTGCTTTTAGCGATCGCCCACAAACTGTAATTTTCAACATGCCTTACAAACTGCTGTTCGTGTGTCTTGGTAACATTTGCCGTTCACCCTCGGCAGAAAATATTATGGACTACCTGATTGAGCAAGCAGGGTTGGCGTCAGAAATTATCTGCGATTCGGCTGGAACCTCTAGCTACCACATTGGCAGTGCCCCCGATCGACGCATGACTGCTGCAGCCAAGCAACGAGGCATTGTGCTCAAGGGGCAAGCTCGACAACTGCAAAAAAGTGATTTTGAGCAGTTTGATTTGATCTTGGCGATGGACCAAGAAAACTATCAAGATATTTTGGCTCTAGACCCCGCTGGGCAATACCGCGATCGCGTGCGTCTCATGTGCGAATTTTGCTCTCAATATTCAGAGCGAGAAGTACCCGATCCGTACTATGGCGGGCCAGAAGGCTTTAATCACGTCATTGATTTACTGCTGGATGCTTGTGGCGGCTTATTGCAGCACATCGTCACTACACAACAATTGCCTGTCCAAACATCCAGTTAGAAGCTGGAAGGGCATAGCCTGCGAGGAAGGCATCAATTCATCAAGCCGTGTTCCATGACAAAGCGGACCAATTCGGCCCGATTATTGGTTTCTGTTTTACGCAACAAGCTGCTGACGTGCTTCTCAACGGTGCGGGGGCTGAGATGGAGACGATGGCCAATTTGGATGTTGGAAAGACCATCTGCCAATAGCTGCAAAACTTCCTGCTCCCGCTCCGTCAAGCTGACGGTGGAAAGAGCGGAGGCTGCCGTAAATTTAGTCGTAGAGTTGGTTTTCTCGGCAGGCGGTTCTGCTCCTTCCTGGGATCGCGATCGCCGCTCGGCATGAATCATTTCGGTTTGAATCATCTGCGATCGCTCGAGTAAGTTGCGAACGACGGCACCGAGTTCGTCCAGATCGAAGGGTTTGGGCAAGTAAAGGTCACACCCCAACTGGTAGCCACGAATCCGCTCTTGGATGTGGGTACGAGCGGTCAAGAAAATGACAGGTAAAAGTCGAAATTCTAGCTTTTGTCGGACACGTCTGACCAATTCATAGCCGTCCATCCGTGGCATGGTAATATCGGTCACAATCAGGTGAGGCTGGTATTCATCAACCAGCGCTAGCGCTTCTTGACCGTTTTCAGCGGTGACAACTGAGTAGCCAGAGAGTTCGAGATAATCGCTGATCGACAGGCGGGTTCCGACATCATCATCAGCAACGAGAATCATCAAGGGCATGGGTAGCTAGCACATGAACGCTTAGGTTGGGACAAATACAGCATTAAAGGCGGACAGACGGTCTTAAAAATATAGGTTGTGAATTCAAATGAGTTAGGGGTTGAGTTAGGGGTCGTTCCCTACTTAACAATACTCAGTGAATAATATCGAGCTGAAGAGAAGAGATGGAGTTGGGTACTTTCTAGCGATCGCACGCCTAGAGCTAGCTAAAAATTGGTGTACGGCGCAACAAATGACGACCACTTGAATTGTATATCTTTAGCCTCCGATCACTGGTGCGGTTCTGGCAAGCAGCTGTGTCGCTTGATAGCTCGTGCCTTCTGGGCCTAGGGTGCCATTTTGGTTGGTTATTCAAACCCAGGGTTAGACATTTTGGTTCATGCCAGCTGCTGAAACCAGGTGGCAATTAGCTTGCGTGCAGGAAGCTATTAACAACCAACAGAGAGTCACCCAACTATTCCAGCCTGAGTCTTGTCGGTTACTTTATCTTAGCCTCTGATCTTTAAAATTTTGTGCGGTAGCTTCGCAGGGATTTGAGGTGCGAGATCTTGCCAAACCGCTTTGACTTTTCCGGGTGTCCTTGGCAAAGACCGTAGAAGTGGGATGTGGGAATTTGACTACAAACCCTGATAAATCTGAGAGCTGAGAAGAGGGTTGACGGGAAGAAGTCGCGATCGCTTGGTGCAGAAATCTCAAACTGTTATCAATTGCTATCTCTGGCTATCTCTTGATCACGGCCTTTCAGGTGGAACTAATTTTAAACTCAGCAACTTTAGACCACAATTACAAATCAATCTTTAAACATAAGAAATCAAAAACTTAATTGTTAAATTAAGCCCTACACAAACGAGAGTTCCAAGAGTTAGCTTGCAAAATAACGTCTCAAAGATAGAATGATGAAGCTTGCTTCTGGCAAGTATTGATTTTTAACCCAATCTGCTCATGTTTGCGCGCCAAAAACTCTACGAAGGCAAAGCCAAAATTGTCTACGCCACCGATGATCCCGATGTCTTCCTGACTCACTTTAAGGATGACGCAACAGCGTTTAATGCCCAAAAACGGGGACAAATTGCTGGCAAGGGCGAAATTAACTCCGCTATTTCTAGTCATCTGTTTCAGCTGCTAGAAGCTAACGGGATTCCCACCCACTTCATCGATCGCCCAACTGCCGAAGATATGCGAGTCAAGGCAGTCAAAATTATTCCTCTGGAAGTAGTGGTCAGGAACATTGCCGCCGGGAGTCTCTGTCAACAAACTGGGTTGGAATTGGGTACGGTCTTGCAGCAGCCTCTGGTGGATTTCTATTACAAGAATGATGCTTTAGGAGACCCGCTGCTCACTCGCGATCGCCTCCTGCTTCTAGAACTGGCCACACCGGAACAGCTAGACCAACTCCAGCAGATGGCACTGCAAATTAACCAGCTGCTCTCAGCTTTTTTCCATCAGTGTGGCATTACACTGGTGGACTTCAAGCTAGAGTTTGGCGTGGACCGCAATCAGCAAATTCTTCTGGCTGATGAAATTAGCCCAGATACCTGTCGTCTTTGGGATCAAGCGGAAACCGATCCAGACCGTCGTGTGATGGATAAAGACCGCTTCCGTCGAGATTTAGGGGACGTGGAAGGTGCCTACCAACGGGTATTGGAGCGAGTTTTAAATCAGCCCATTCAAGAGTGAGCGCCACGAATGCGGTAAAATTTCCCCATTTGCCTGGTTTAGCGGGATTCCCTTCTCAACCCAATTACCGAATGTCTTTAACTACTTAGGCCAGCCTAAGGCAGAGCCTGGTGTGTGGAAATGCCAAATCACGTGAACACAATGCGCTTATCTCCGGTCTTAGTAGCAGTTATTGCCGCTTCAGCATCCTTGAGCCTGTCCAATCCTGCGAGAGGACAATCCTCTGAAACGTCAGGAGCCTCGGACTCAACGGCGGGTGTCAAGGTAGTTGCTAATTCGAGTTCGATGGCGGCACCAGAAGCCGCAAAATCCGCTTTATTACCAGCGATCGCAATCAATTTGGCAACGGCACAGCCAGGAATATTTGCTAGTAATAGCGTGGTAGTGCCGACGGTCAGCGAACCGGAAGCTTTTCCAGCCGAGTTTCAAGCTCAAGCACCGACCTCACCCACTGAAACTCCTACCGAGGCTCCTTCGGGGAGTGTGACTCCCAGTGAGATCGAACTAGAACCTGCTGAGGAAAGCCCCGCTGCACCCGTAGGAACCCCACCAGGCACCATCACTCCTGAGCAGGAGACCCCCAACGAGATCCAACTTGATGGGATAACTGACCCAACTCCTAGCATTGATTTCAACACTACGCCTCAGAATCCCACAGACACGACCAGTCCGACGGATGACGACACGAATCCTGAAGGAGAAACGAACGGAGAAACCCAAGCAACACCAGAGGCAGCAGAACCCCGCGTCTTAGTGGGTGAAGTGTTAGTTCAAGGGGTCACCGGAGAACTTGAGGAGGAAGTTTACAACGCAATTCAGACTCGCCCTGGGCGCACGACGACTCGTTCTCAACTGCAAGAAGACATCAACGCTATCTTTGCCACCGGATTTTTCTCTAGCGTGCGGGCTAATCCTGAGGACACCCCGCTGGGGGTACGGGTGACGTTTGATGTCCAAGCGAACCCCGTTTTGAATTCAGTGCGAGTCGAGGGTAACCAAGTACTGCCCCAAAGCGTAGTTGATGACATTTTCAAGGATCAGTACGGCAGCATTCTAAACCTGCGGCGGTTCCAAGAAGGCGTCAAACAAGTGAATCAGTGGTACCAGGACAAAGGCTATGTTCTGGCCCAGGTGATCGACACGCCCCAAGTGGCTGAAGACGGTTCAGTAACTTTGTCGGTTGCTGAAGGTGTGGTTGAAGATATTCAGGTTAAGTTCCTGAACAAAGATGGCGAAGAAACCGATGATGAAGGTAAACCAGTGCGGGGTCGTACTCGCGACTTCATCATCACTCGCGAATTTGCCCTCAAGCCTGGAGATGTCTTTAACCGCAATCAGGCTGAAAAAGACCTACAGCGCGTTTATGGTTTGGGCATTTTTGAAGATGTCCGCTTAGCCCTCAATCCAGGCGAAGACCCCCGCAAAGTAGTGGTGGTTGCCAACGTGACGGAGCGTAGCACTGGCTCGGCTGGGGCCGCTTTAGGGATCAGCTCTGCGAGTGGCTTGTTTGGCAGTGTGAGCTATCAGCAGCAAAACCTGGGGGGTAACAACCAAAAGTTGAACGCTGAAGTGCAGGTGGGCCAGCGAGAACTGCTGTTTGATGTCAGCTTTACTGACCCTTGGATCGCAGGTGATCCTTACCGCACTTCCTACACCCTCAACGTTTTCAATCGCCGATCGCTATCTCTGATCTTTGACGGTGGTGATCCAGAAGTTGAGTTACCCAATGGCGATCGCCCCAGAATTGACCGTTTGGGCGGTGGTCTTACCTTTACCCGCCCGCTCAGCCGTGATGTCTTTGCAGATTCCGAGTGGACCGCTTCAGCTGGTTTGCAATACCAGCGAGTTTCGATTCGGGACTCCGATCGCGAAATTACCCCAAGAGACGAGATAGGCAATCTCCTCAGTTTTAGTGATGATGGTTCAGATAACTTGCTCACGGCTCAATTGGGTCTAGTCCGCGATCGCCGTAACAATCGTCTGCGGCCTACCAGTGGCTCTCTGCTGCGCTTTGGGACAGAGCAGTCGATTCCCATCGGCGGTATTTTCTTCAATCGTCTGCGAGGTAGCTACAGCTACTACATCCCAGTTGATTACACCAAGTTCTCCCCTGGCCCCGAAGCCCTAGCCTTCAACATCCAGGCAGGTACCGTGATTGGTGATTTGCCACCTTACGAAGCGTTTGCTTTAGGCGGTAGCAACTCCGTACGCGGCTATGACGAGGGTGAGGTAGGCAGTGGTCGCAGCTTCATTCAGGCTACCGCAGAGTACCGATTCCCAGTTTTCTCAATTTTGGGTGGAGCGCTATTTGTAGACTATGCGACTGATCTCGGTTCTGGTTCTAGCGTTCCGGGAGATCCAGCAGGCGTGCGGGGTAAATCGGGAAGTGGTTTAGGATATGGTGTAGGCGTAAGAATTCAATCACCTCTAGGGCCGATTCGAATCGATTACGGCTTTAACGATGAAGGTGACGGTCGCCTCCACTTCGGGATTGGAGAGCGGTTCTAAGTTCCTTCCACTTCAAGGTCAAGATGCTTTCAGAGCCGAAAAACGTTCCTCCTGCCATATCAGCTAATTTGCTGCTGGCTCCTGTACCGTTAACGTCGGGGCCACAGCAGACCCTCCAGACTGAGTTTGTCTGTTCTGGGGTAGGGTTGCATACAGGGTCGCCGACTCAAGTGCGAGTCCTACCTGCCGACTCAGGTCAAGGTCGCGTGTTTGTGCGGGTTGATCTGCCTGGTGCGCCTGAGATTCCTGCCTCTGTGGCCTCGGTGCATCAAACCATGCTGTCTACAGAACTGGCTCAGGGTGAAGCCAAGGTTAGAACGGTAGAGCATTTGTTGGCAGCGCTGGCAGGTCTGGGGGTGGATAATGCTCGGATTGAACTTGATGGTCCTGAAGTACCGCTCTTAGATGGTTCGGCTCAGAAGTGGGTAGAAGCGATCGCCCAAGCAGGAGTAGTAGCCCAATCAGCACCCAGACAAACTTATACCCTGACAGAACCAATCTGGGTTTACCAAGGGGATGCGTTTGTAGCAGCGTTGCCTGCTCCAGAGTTGCGGTTTACCTATGGCATTGACTTCGATTTGCCTGCCATTGGCAACCAGTGGCACAGTTGGTCGCCTGCTCAAGAAAACTTTGCTGAGGCGATCGCGGCGGCTCGGACCTTTGGCTTAGCTCACCAGATTGATCAATTGCGGGCCAACGGTTTAATCAAAGGTGGCAGCTTAGAAAATGCTTTGGTTTGTGGCACGGAAGGATGGCTTAACCCTCCCTTAAGATTTTCAAATGAGCCAGTGCGTCATAAACTTTTAGATTTAGTAGGGGATTTAAGTTTATTAAATTTATTTCCCTGCGCTCACGTTTTAGCTTACAAAGCTAGCCACCACTTACACACCCAACTGACTCAGTTGATAGCTCAAAGGATGAAGGATGAGGGATGAAAGATGAATCTGCGGATTCTGTCTGGACTCTTCCATCTCGATCCCAATAGCTGCCTGACTGGAAAGCGCATCACATCCTTCACTACTGGCAAAAGTTACCCATGTCCACATTGACTGATCTCAATACCACCGATGCTCCCAGCCATGTGGAGACACAGGCCAATGGGAGTGCAACATCTGCTGCCTCAACCAAGACTGTTCTAACTGTTGAGGATATTCACAAGCTGCTGCCTCACCGTTATCCCTTCTCCTTGGTCGATCGCATTATTGACTATGTGCCAGGAGAGCGAGCCGTTGGGATCAAAAATGTCACCTTTAATGAACCCCATTTTCAAGGGCATTTTCCGGGTCGTCCTATCATGCCAGGTGTGCTGATTGTAGAAGCAATGGCTCAAGTGGGCGGCGTGGTACTAACCCAAATGTCGGACGTGCAGGGTGGATTGTTCCTGTTTGCTGGCATTGATAAAGTGCGTTTCCGTCGTCCTGTCACCCCTGGTGATCAGTTAATCATGACGGTGGAACTGCTGTGTGTAAAGCGTCGTCGTTTTGGCAAGATGCAGGGCCGAGCTGAAGTCAATGGTCAGCTGGCTGCCGAAGGTGAACTCATGTTTTCCTTGGTGGACTAATGCTCTGTACTCTTAACCCTTTGGGATGGTGCCTGGAGGCGCGCCCTTGACTACAACACTGATTCATCCAACGGCAGTTATTCATCCAGATGCAGAGTTGCACCCGACTGTTCAGGTAGGGCCATATGCTGTGATTGGGCCACAAGTGAAAGTGGGCCCTGACACCATCATTGGTGCCCATGTTGTCCTAGACGGTCGAACCGAAATTGGGGCTCGCAATCACATTTTTCCAGGAGCCGCGATCGGTTTAGAACCGCAAGACCTGAAGTATGACGGTTCTGTGAGTTTGGTGCAAATTGGTGATGATAATCGCATTCGTGAGTTCGTCACCATCAACCGAGCCACGCGAGCGCACGAAGTGACCGTGATTGGCAATGGCAATCTACTGATGGCCTATGTTCACGTTGGTCACAACTGCATGGTTGAAGACAACGTGATTATCTCTAATGCGGTCTCTTTAGGAGGACATGTTCATATTGAGTCACGAGCGGTGATTGGCGGGGTGGGTGGCATTCACCAGTTTGTCCATGTGGGTCGGCTGGCAATGGTCGGTGGCATGAGCCGAGTCGTGAGAGATGTTCCTCCGTACATGCTGGTAGAGGGGAATCCTATCCGAGTTAGAACCCTCAACCAAGTGGGTCTGAAGCGGGCTGGCATCATGGACTTAGAAGATGGACAGGTGTTTCAGTCTTTGAAAAAGGCGTTTCGCTGGCTCTATCGTTCTGGTTTGACTCTGGAGCAGGCACTAGAAAAACTAGAGCTGCTACCTGAGAATGAACACCTACAGCACCTCTGTCGGTTCCTGCAACTCTCGCAGCAAGAAGGACGGCGTGGCCCTACTCCGGGTCGGCGTAAAGGTACGAGGAGCGAAGACTAAAGCATGGGGGAGCCGACCATACAGCGGGCCGCGATCGCAGACACTCCTGCCGCCTCCCGAACCATTCGCCTGTTTATTAGTACAGGTGAAGTTTCGGGGGATCTGCAAGGGGCAATGCTAGTGACTGCCCTCAAGCGCCAAGCTCAAGCTCTGGGCATTGAGCTAGAAATTTTGGCCTTGGGAGGCGATCGCATGGCTCAGGCGGGGGCCAAACTGCTCGGCAACACCACCGCTATTGGTTCGGTGGGCCTCTTGGAATCGTTGCCCTATGTTTGGCCGACGTTACAAGTCCAGCGGCGAGCTAAACAATATTTGCGTCAAAATCCCCCTGATTTAGTGGTCTTGATTGACTACCTGGGTCCGAATGTGGCGATCGGTAGCTATGTGCGGCAATATTTGCCTCAAGTGCCGATCGCCTATTTCATCGCGCCGCAGGAGTGGGTGTGGTCGCTCAGCCCCCGCAACACCGCTCGGATTGTCAACATCACCGATCGCCTCTTGGCAATTTTCCCGGAGGAGGCTCGCTATTTTGCCGCTCACGGTGCTCAGGTCAGTTGGGTGGGACATCCTTTAGTCGATCGGATGCAAGCGGCCCCCGATCGCGTCAGTGCCAGAAAAGCCCTAGGAATTCCGGATAACCAAATGGCGATCGCCCTGCTCCCTGCTTCCCGGCGGCAAGAACTCAAGTACTTGATGCCTGTGATTTTTCAGGCAGCGCAAAAAATTCAAGCGCAACTGCCTCAGGCTCACTTTTGGATTCCGGTTTCTTTGGAGGCTTATCGTCAGCCGATTGAGCAGGCGATTCGGCAGTATGGGTTGCGAGCCACTGTGTTGGCAGGACAGAGCAATAATTCTAAATTTGAAGAGTCGGCCACATTACGGGCGATCGCAGCTGCAGATTTAGCCATTGGCAAGTCTGGTACGGTGAATCTGGAAATCGCCTTACTGAATGTGCCCCAAGTAGTGCTCTATCGAGTGGGTGCTGTCACTGCTTGGATCGCGCGCCACATTCTTAAATTTTCGATTCCATTCATGTCGCCACCCAACTTGGTAGAAATGAAGCCAGTGGTGCCAGAGTTTCTCCAAGACCAAGCCACACCAGACAATATCGCCCAAGCAGGACTAGAGTTATTGCTCAATCCAGAGCGGCGGCAGCAGACTTTGGCTGACTACCAATCCATGCGTCAAGCGATTGGGGAAGTGGGGGTCTGCGATCGCGCCGCCAAGGAGATTCTGCAACTGCTACCGTCTGAGTCGTTGCCGTCCTAAGTGGTGATGATGCCGCTGGAACGATTGGTGGCTATCGGAATCTATGCAGACATTAAACCGTGGGCAAAGAAATCTCCGTAATCATTCGGTACTAAATTTAACTTCTGAAAGGCACGCTGGAATCGTCAATTTGTAGGCAAATACACTTTGTCTGGCAGCTATGCAGTCCTTAGTGCTTTCTCAAGCGTCTGATTTGGAAGAGGTGATTGGCAATATTTTCCTGTCTGGAAGTTTGACTGCGACTGAATACAAGTGGCTGATTGCCTTGTCTACCAACAAACTTGCCCAAGAAGCAGAAAAAGTTTTGATCAATCGCGTTTTGTACGGAATTCGTCACGGTCTGCTGCAAATTGCTGAGCCAGCTTAACGGTTTGAAGCGAGGTTAAAGATGTGATGGCCCGGTGTTACCAGTCACTGACTCGGCAACGGCTTAGAGATAGAGCAACAATGGGTCGCAACCTTTAGAATAGAAGTTTAGACTCTGCAAAACTATTTGAGTGCGATCGCCTTATGTCCTTGCCTATTGTTGCTATTATTGGTCGTCCCAACGTGGGCAAGTCAACGATTGTGAACCGTTTGGCGGAAACGAAGGGCGCAATTGTTTTTGACGAACCCGGTATCACCCGCGATCGCACGTACCAACCTGCTTACTGGGGCGATCGAGAATTTTTGGTGGTGGATACGGGCGGTTTGGTCTTTGATGACGACACAGAATTTTTGCCGCTGATTCGAGAACAGGCAATGGCGGCCCTCGCAGAGGCTAGTGCGGCTATTTTTGTCGTGGACGGTCAAGAAGGCCCCACGGTAGCCGATGAAGAAATTGCTACTTGGTTGCGCCAACAGTCGGTGCCCGTGCTGCTGACCGTGAACAAGTGTGAGTCTCCTGATCAAGGCATGGCTCAAGCGGCCCAGTTTTGGAGTTTAGGCTTAGGTGAGCCGTATCCCGTGTCTGGGATTCACGGCAACGGGACTGGTGAGTTGCTAGATGAGGTGCTCAAGCATTTGCCGCCAGCTGAGGAAGTGCCAGAAACTGCCGAAATTAAAGTGGCCATTGTGGGACGACCCAATGTGGGTAAATCGAGTTTACTCAATGCCTTTGTAGGCGAAAATCGGGCGATCGTGAGTCCGATTTCTGGTACGACCCGCGACACCATTGACACGGTTGTCGAGCGAGATGGCCAAACCTACCGCTTGATTGACACAGCAGGCATCCGCAAGAAAAAGCATATTGAGTACGGTCCCGAATTTTTCAGCATTAATCGTGCCTTTAAAGCAATTCGCCGCTCTGATGTGGTGCTGATGGTGATCGATGCTTTAGATGGCGTGACGGAACAGGACCAGAAATTGGCAGGTCGAATCGCCGACGAAGGGCGTGCTTGCATCATTGTGGTCAACAAATGGGATGCGGTAGAGAAAGACGCTTACACCATTTATGACTACGAAGAACAAGTCAAAAGCCGCTTACAGTTCACGGAGTGGGCACCGCTGATTTTTGTCAGCGCTCAGACAGGGCAGCGGGTAGAAAAAATTCTGGAATTGGTCACCACAGCTGCCGAGCAACACAAGCGACGAGTGACCACTTCCGTGATTAATGAAGTCCTGGAAGACGCAACCAAGTGGCACACACCGCCAACCACGCGCCAAGGTCGTCAAGGAAGGATTTATTACGGCACACAGGTCAGTACTCAACCGCCGACGATCGCGCTGTTTGTGAATGAGGCGAAGCTATTTAATGACAACTACCGTCGTTATATTGAGCGCCAATTCCGCGAAAGTTTAGGATTTACTGGCACTCCGATTCGTCTCATTTGGCGGAGTAAAAAGATGCGGGAAATGGAGCGAGGGAGCGCTAACCGAGCCACCCGTGTTTAACCCTTAGAATGAGTGAGAGTTTCATCCCCCAAATCGAATGGATCTGCTGCGATCGCTGCCGTTAGGGCTGTACCTAGAACAACCGCAAACCTGGCTCCATCGGCTTGATCCCCGGATTAAGTTGGCTTGGTTGATGAGTTTTTTGCTGGCTCCGCTCTTGGCTAACCCGTTCTGGCGATTGTGGTTGGTGGCGTTGCTAGTGCTATTGACCTTAGCGGCGATGATTCCCTTGCGGGTGTGGCGACAGCAAATGGTTTGGCTATTGATGCTGAGCTGTTTTGTTTTGGTGCTGACTGCAATCGCGCCCGATGGCCTAGATGCCGAGCATCAACCGCGTCTGCCTGCGGATGAGTTGGCTTTTGCTCAGCAACCTGCAACGCCCCCACCTGGGTCCCGCTCTTCTTGGTTTGATCCCCGCGCTTGGTTCACCGACTCTGCGGATCAGGCCAATCGCGATCGCCCCGCCAATCAGCCTGCCCTCACCCAACCTTTACCGCAGCCTACGGCTTACAACTACGTCTTATTCAAGCAGAAGCCATTTTTGGTGACGCGGCGATCGCTGGACTTAGGAGTACGGGTGAGCACGTTACTGTTCACCTTGATCTACAGTACCAATCTGTTTTTGCTGACCACTGCTCCTGAGGAGATTACCGCAGGTTTAGAGAGCCTGATGCGACCCCTGCGACGGCTCAACTGGCCTGTGACAGAAATCGTGTTGACGCTGACTTTGTCATTGCGATTTATTCCGTTGGTGCTGGAAGAAGTTCAAAATTTGATCCGCTCGGTTCGTACCCGTGCCATTAACTGGAAAAAATTAGGCTTTCGCGGAGCCGTCCAAGTTTGGATGTTGATTGCGGAGCGATTGCTGGAAAATTTGCTGTTACGAGCGGAGCAAATTGCCAGTGCCATGAAGGTCCGTGGCTTTACCAGTCCCAATCAACATCGGGTGCAATGGCATCAGTTGCGTTTGGGTCTGCGGGATTGGTTGGCGCTGTTGGCACTGGTGGGGCTGTGGGGAGCGCGCCTGATTTGGGGTTGGGAAGTTTCGTAGTCGTCATACCTTACCTGCTATGTATCCGATTCAACCTTGGTGTTGGCGATCGCTCCCTCTGGCCGAACGCACAGGCTCTCAAGTTTTTGCGGCTTTATTTCGCCAACCGACAACTCAGGGCGATTCTAGTCCTGCGATCGCCACCCTGCTAGAAAGCCCCTACCCGCTCGTCAATCCTGGGGCATCTAGTTCGCTGCAACAAGCTCAGGCTCGTTACTCGATTTGTGCGGGTGCTCCCCGAACCATTGAGGGACAACTGCAACTTTGGACCCCTGAAGTGGGTGGTATTTTGCCTTTTCTCGATCAACTGCTCCAGCGCGATCGCTCAGGTTTCTCAGAGGTGGGAACGCGATCGCATCCGGACCACTTGCCTTTTATCGGGGGTTGGTTGGGGTGGTTGGGCTACGACCTGGCTTGGGAGATTGAGCAGTTACCCTACCTCAAACCAGATTCCTTACCGTTTCCGGTGGCTTATTGGTATGAGCCAGAGTGCTTTGCTGTACTAGACCATGCGGAGCAAGGGCTCTGGCTAGCTGCGACCGAGGAAGCTCAACTCGATCAATTAGAGGAACGCCTCGCCACCTATCAAGATATCTGGCATCCTGCATCGCTAACGTCGAACCCAGACTCTCCGCTAACAGCCCCTGCTCGCCTGCCCAAATTTCACAGCTCCCAGACTGACTACGAAGCGGCAGTGCTCAAGGCCAAGAACTACATCCAGGCGGGAGATATTTTCCAAACCAATCTATCAGTGCGGTTTGAAGCAGAATTGACCGCCGATAGTTGGTTGCTTTATCGTGCCTTGCAGCAGATTAACCCTTCCCCCTTTGCCAGCTATTGGCAAACCCCTTGGGGCGATGTGGTCAGTTGTTCTCCAGAGCGGTTGGTGCAGTTGCGAGGGCGACAGGCGCAAACCCGACCGATTGCTGGGACGCGATCGCGAGGAGTGACGCCTGTCCAAGACCAAGCCCATCAACAAGAACTCCTAGCCAGCGCCAAAGAGCAAGCGGAACACATCATGTTGGTGGATCTAGAGCGCAATGACTTGGGACGGGTGTCTGAGTGGGGATCGGTAGCGGTGAATGAACTGTTGGCGATCGAGTTCTACAGCCATGTCATGCACTTGGTGAGTAATGTCATTGGCACCCTGCGACCAGATTGCAACAGCATTGATTTAATTCGAGGTATGTTTCCTGGCGGCACAATTACAGGCTGTCCTAAAGTACGCTGTATGGAAATTATTGAGGAGTTGGAACCTGTGCGGCGCAGTTTGTTCTACGGCTCCTGCGGTTATTTGGACTGGCGAGGACAACTCGATCTCAATATCTTAATTCGCACCTTGTTAGTGACAAAAGGCGATCGCCCTGAACCAAGCAGTCTTCCAAGTTTTAAGGTGTGGGGACAGGTGGGTGCTGGTATCGTGGCCGATAGCGATCCCGAACGAGAGTGGTATGAGTCACTGCACAAAGCCCAAGCGCAATTAGCTGCGTTACGACTCGTAGAATGTCAAGCTCAAATCAACTCCTAAGAGCCATCTGGCAACCTTTCGGTAGCGTAAAGGCGCGATTTCTCCTAAAGTGATGAAATCTCGTCACTTAAGATTAAGTTCGCTTGAAGATTCGCCTCGGAACAGATATTGTCTACATTCCTCGAGTTCAAGCTGCTCTAGAACGCTTTGGAGAGCGGTTTCTCCAGCGGGTTTATACCCCAATTGAGCAGCAAGATTGCGGTTTGCTGGTCCCAGTGCCTGTTCAGGCGGTTCGGCTTCAGGAAAAGCAGCTCGGCGTATCCGCTAATCAGCTAGCGGGACGCTGGGCCGCTAAGGAAGCTGTTGCCAAAGCTTTAGGGACAGGATGGCGAGGTCTGCGCTACACCGATATTGAAGTGCAGCGACAACCTAGCGGCCAACCGCAAGTGTTTCTCTATGGGGCGGCGGCGATCGCGGCAGCTCAATGGGGAGATTATCATTGGCAAGTCAGCCTCAGCCATGATGGCGATTATGCGATCGCCACAGCAATTGTTTACTACTCTAACTAAATAAAGAATTTAATTAAGTCTTGCTTTTAATGCGAATGAACTAATGACTCACTGTTAGAGCGATACTGAAACAGACTCCACGATTTAATCATAGGGATAGCGATCGCAACTACTAAATTTAGTTTGTGGCTTAAACCTTAGATCTAGCTATTACGGCCAGCTTGAAGCTGAATGAGTACTGAAACTTATCTGAATCATCCTACCTTTGGTCTCCTGTTTAGGATCTGTCTGATTGAAGAAGGCCAAGAATTGTTCGCCACCCTGTACGCTCAACGACTATTTTTTGTCGTTCACACTGGAGCCAACGGCTTAAAATTTGAACCGATTGGTCGTACGGATGCCCGCATCTTAGTAGAAAATCGGCTGCGCGTTCTGCGTCGAGCGGGCCAACCAAAAGATTACGAACAGCTCCAGGCGATTTACAAACAAACTTTCCAATAATGCTCCAATAGAGTTGTTGCCTTCATGTCCGATGTGATGACTTCTTCCCAGCCGACGACCGTTCAAGACCGCATTGCCAGAATTTGTCAAACTTTACCGCCTGCGGTGCAGTTAATTGCGGTGACAAAACAGGTACCTGTAGCGGCGATGCGAGCAGCGTATGAGGCGGGCTTGCGAAATTTTGCTGAGAGTCGGATTCAAGAAGCGGAAGCCAAGCAAGCTGAACTGCAAGATCTCCCGGATATTACCTGGCACCTCATCGGACATTTGCAAAGTAATAAAGCTCAGAAGGCGTTGGAGCTGTTTCAATGGATTCACTCAGTGGATAGTCTGAAATTAGCTCAGCGCCTAGACCGTCTAGCTGAATCGTTGTCAACGAAACCTCATGTTTGCTTGCAGGTCAAGATTTTGCCTGATCCCAACAAGTCAGGTTGGAGTATAGAGGAGTTGCTGGTTGACCTGCCGCAGCTTGATCAGTGCCAAAACTTGGACATTCAAGGGCTGATGACGATTCCACTGCTAGGGTTGGGCGCAGCAGAAACCTTGGCGGTTTTTCAGCGAACTCAGGCATTAGCGGACAAAATTAGGCAACAAAATTGGTCGAGGATGCAAATGCAGCAGCTCTCAATGGGCATGTCGGGTGACTATCAGCTTGCCATTCAAGCGGGAGCAACGATGATTCGCCTCGGCACGATCTTATTTGGTGAACGGGGTGGATTGCCTCTTGCCTAAATTCTGAGACCCAGGTAATATGTGCTTGCTTTATTGATTAAGCAGTATTAGTAACAAAAGCTTGCCGATTTCCTCACCAAGTCCGGATTCTGTAGGGTTGTCTTAATTGCCACCACGCTCTTAGGCAGATAAATCAACACTGCAATTCCATCTTTTTTCTGAGATGACAAGTCAAAAATCTGATGTATACTGTTGAGTCAATTCAGGAAAGTCAGACAGGGTGTTCGCAAGCTTCATTATGGATTTGGGCTATTAATTTTTAATTAAAGTCCGACCGTAAGCTTCAACTAGAAGGCACGCTATTCAAGGAACTTAATTCAAATGGGCTCTCCTAGCGTTTCTCCCTTCTAATCAGAAGTTGTTTGATGAGGGTAACTATTGTTGTGATGGAGCGTGAACCGTGAACAATATTTTCACGAAATTGCGGGATTTTGTTGGATTTAATGATCCCGTGGATTATGAGTACGAGTATGACGAGATGGATGGGGAAGAGTATCAAAATCTCTATCGAGAAGAGAATCCCCCCCAGCCCGCTCCGGAAGAAGATGCCCGGAATCGTCGTCGCATCCGTGAGCGCGTATCGATGGCCACTGAAACAGGAATTGGTTCAACCATGAATAACGTAATTGGCATGCCGGGAGCCATCAATGGTCTCTCCGAAGTAGTGGTAATGGAACCCCGTTCTTTTGAGGAGATGCCTCAAGCGATCCAGGCACTGCGGGAACGCAAGTCAGTGGTTTTGAACCTGACAATCATGGACCCCGATCAAGCTCAGCGGGCTGTTGACTTTGTGGCTGGTGGTACCTACGCCATTGATGGTCATCAAGAGCGGATTGGCGAAAGCATTTTCCTCTTCACTCCCAACTGCGTGCAAGTGACAACCCAAGCAGGTGGAGCCCAAGAAGCACCTCAGCCTCAAGCTCGTCCCAGCCGTCCTACTGCACCAACACCAGCTTGGACCGCTGAACAAGCCCGCATGGCTTAGTGATTTTCTCGTGATTGCACAAGCTAGCTAGGCTATTCATCAAACAAGCCAAGTCTGCGAGTGAGTTAAAAAACTGACATTGCTTCAAAAAACTTGGCAAAACGACTCCTGTTAAATCGCACTAGTTTAGATAGGAGACAGCAAACGGGTTGTCTGCAAAATTTGGTTTAATTGGTGGCGGGGTAATGGGGGAAGCTCTGTTATCCCGCCTCGTCGCGGAGAAAATTTATATGCCGCCAGAAGTGGTGGTGAGTGAACCGCAATCACAGCGGCGCGATTTTTTGGCGCAGCAGTATGGTGTCTCTGTGACTTCAGAGAATAAAGCGGCATTTCAGGCTGAGGTGGTGCTGCTAGCCATTAAGCCGCAGGTATTTGATGCGGTGGCGCTGAAGTTGACTAATCAATTGAGCGATCGCGATCGCCCACCAGTCGTGCTCTCGATCTTGGCAGGAGTGCCGCTGCAAAAGCTAGAAGCAGCCTTCCCTGGTTGTCCGGTAGTGCGAGCGATGCCCAACACACCTGCTACAGTGGGCGCGGGGATGACGGCGATCGCTCCTGGCAAGTTAGCTGATGCTACGCATCTAGAGCAAGCTCGCACCATTTTTGGGGCAGTGGGTGAAGTGGTCGAGGTGCCAGAGAACCTGATTGATGCGGTCACAGGGCTTTCCGGTTCAGGGCCAGGATATGTGGCGATCGCCATTGAAGCTCTGACCGATGGCGGTGTCGCAGCAGGATTGCCACGGGCGATCGCAGCGAAGTTAGCGTTGCAAACGGTATTAGGGACAGCGCAACTGCTGCATGAGTCGGGGATGCATCCGGCAGAACTGAAGGACCGCGTCACCAGTCCCGGGGGCACGACGATCGCAGGGATTGCTCAACTGGAGCAAGCAGGATTCCGCTCGGCTTTGATGCAAGCGGTGAAAGCAGCCTGCGATCGCGCCAAGGAACTTGGCAGCTAAAGCTGTATCCCACGAATGGAGTAATCGAGTAGTTGGATCGGGTGCATGACGGGAATCGGTTTCCCCGATGCTGGTAGATGCTTCTGAATTTGTAAGCTACAGCCAGGATTAGGCGAAGCAATCAGTTGTGCGCCCGTATCGATTAGATTTTGTGCTTTCTGCTGACCGAGTTCGTCGGCGACTTCCGGTTGCAGCATGTTGTAAACTCCAGCACTGCCACAACATAACGCGCCATCGATCGGTTCCCGTAGCTGCACCCCCGGAATTTGCTGCAAAAGTTGGCGGGGTGGCACACTGATTTTCTGGCCGTGCAATAAATGGCAAGCATCGTGGTAAACCAAGGGTAGCGGTTGGGCTTGTAGAGGCGAGAGCTTTGCGGTTAAGCCGACTGCCACTAAAAACTCCTGCACATCTCTGACCTTGCTAGCAAAGGCTTTAGCTTTCTCGCGGTACAGTGGGTCATCTTGCAGGATGTGGCCGTATTCCTTCAAGGTGTGGCCGCAGCCTGCCGCATTAATAATGATGAAATCGATGTTGGTGCCCTCGAAGCTGTCGATCATTTGGCGCGCGATCGCCTGAGCTTGCTGTTCTTGGCCTTGGTGAGCGGGTAGTGCGGAGCAACAACCTTGACCAGGCGGAACAACCACCTCGCAGCCGTTGGCAGTGAGCACTCGCACCGTGGCTTCGTTGACATCTGGGAAGAACAAACGCTGGACACAGCCAAGAATCATGCCGACTCGGTAGCGCTGTTGTCCTTGAGCGGGAATCAGGGTGGGAATCGGATTTTGAAACGATTTGAGGGTCACTTGAGGCAGCAACGACTCCATTGCCGCCAGTTGTGGCGAGATTTGCTTCAGCCAACCTAAGGAGCGCACCAGTTTTTGCAGCCCTGATTGCTGGTAGATTCCCAATGGTCCCAGAAGTAGGCGCAAACGCTCTGGGTAAGGGAACAGCGAGAAAATTAAGCGTCGCAGTAAACGGTCAGAGAGCGATCGCGAATAGTTGCGCTCAATTTGTGGTCTGGTAGCGGCAATTAGTTTGTCGTACTGCACACCCGAGGGGCAAGCGGTGGTGCAAGCCAGGCAACCTAAGCAAGTGTCAAAGTGCTGCACCGAAGCTTCAGACAAAGGCGCTTTGCCCTCCTCGATCGCATCCATTAAATAGATGCGGCCTCTAGGGGAATCGGTTTCTTTGCCAATCACCCGGTAACTAGGGCAGGTGGTTAAGCAGAAACCACAATGCACACAAGCATCGATCAGTTTGGGGTCAGGCGGATGATGAGCATCAAACCCCTGAAAGTCGGCTAAGGTAGCAGGTCTGGGTTTGCTAGATAGAGAGTTGGATTGCGAAGTAGGCTCTGAAGTCTGCATGCTCACTAAATACCGCCGACAAAACGATGGGGGCTCAAAATATTTTGCGGGTCAAATTGCTGTTTCAGCCGTCGCATCAGATCGAGCCCATTACCAGCGTAGCCCCAAACCTCAAACTGTTGCTTGAGGGCGATCGGCGCTTGGAGGATAGAAAGGAAACCACCGTTGGCTTGATACAAAGTCCGCAGTTCGAGCAGGGTAGCGGGAGAAGGGGTTTGGCTGTCCAGGTACAGTTTGCCGAGGCCGCTGCTGGCATGAATCAACCCTGTTACAGTGGGGCATGTGGTTGCAGTGGCGGCTAAGGTAGCGATCGCCTCAGCAGGTCTGACACCAATTTTGCAAACGATTGCTTCTGGATTGTCTATGGAAATTGGTGCGGCCAACTGTTGCCAAAGCTGTTTTTCATGGGCATCTGTATATAAGTGACTGGATAAGCCCAACGTTCGCCCTATTTCTAGAACTCGACTGGCTTGCGCGTCCACGCTGGCTGCCATGCTTTGAAACCGAGCCACCAAACCCATGCCTTGACCCAGTTGTAGCTTGGCTACTGTTGAAGTCGAAAGCACATCTAGAGCTGTTGGGGTTAAGGCGGAGTGGAGCAGGGTTTGGGTGGCTTGCGCGATCGCCTCTGCTGCACCGAGCAAGACTACGGTTTGGGAATTTGCCTGCACCGGATACAGTCGAAACGTGACCTGAGAAATCAGGCCCAAAGTCCCATAGGAGCCTGTCATGAGCTTCATCAAGTCATATCCCGCCACATTTTTCACCACTCGTCCCCCTGCTTTGGCGATCGCGCCATCGGCTCGAACCAAGGAAAGACCCAGCAGCATATCCCGCACGCCACCGTACCGTTGCCGCCATGAACCAGCATCACCAGTGGCGACAATGCCACCGAGGGTCGCGGTTTTAGGATAGGCAGGATCAAGGGCGAGGAACTGGCCTGCTTGGGCTAGGAGAGCTTGCAAATCCGCCAACTTCACACCTGCTTCTGCCGTAACGGTCAAGTCTCCTACCGCATGTTCGATCACTCGGTTGAGCCGTTGGGTACTCACGACCAGGTTGATGCCTGACCCTAACCCTCCCCAACTCAGCTTGCTGCCGTTGCCACAGGGCAAAATACCCCAGCGACTTTGGTAGGCTCGACGCACCACTTCTGCGAGTTCTGCTTGTGTACCCGGATAAACAACCCCACTGATTTTGGTTTCAGGTGTGACTGCTTGGGCGATCGCTTGTTGCCACTGTGCAGATAAGTCTCCATAACAGCGGATGTTCTCGGCTCCCACGACGGAAGCAAGTTCCTTGAGCGCATCGTTTGTATGAGGTGCATGAGCATCACCTTTTGCAGGAATTGCTGCCATCCGCTTTTCTACCACTCGCTTGCTGTTTGGAATCAATGGGTGAGAGTCTCTCATCCTCACGAAGAGGCAGGCTGCTGAGCCATCTCTAGATCTCTCTTGATATCTCTCTTGGCTTAATTTACCAATTGTTTTGTCTCCTTGATGCTGGTTGAACGGATTAATCCGCCTAAGTCTAGTTACTTAACCTTGGGATGTTTTACTGAGAAACCTACGTATAAAATCCCATGAATCAAGGAGTTAGAACACGCCACAATAAACAGATATATGATGCTTGCAAAGTCAGGGTTGAGCTCCCAAGTCTCACAAAGCCTTTGAGAATCATGTAACTTTTTATCGTGACAGCAGCTACGGGGTGGTGGATCGATTTATGCAATTGAACAACTCAGTGCCCCCCATCAACCCGCTTGAACTCGTGGTCGATCGCTATCCTTTGATCGTAGCGCTGCATACTCCTGTCTTAGAAGTTGCCCAACTGTTGGGAACGAGCGATCGCCTACTGGCAACGGCTGCCATGTCTGAGCCATGTGCGTTGGTCATGGAGGGTGACCTTTTAGTGGGACTGATCACGGCTCAGCAAATCATTCAATTCATGGCGAGTGGTGAAAATCTGCAAGGACTGGTTGCAGCGACGGTGATGAGCCAGCCACCCATGGCTCTGAGACAATCAGAGATCGAAGACTGGGCGACTGTGGCATTGCGATTGCAAGAACAGCCATCGCCCTATCTGGTCATCACCAATGAGCAAGATCAAGTCGTGGGCATTGCCCAAATCGAGCGTTTCTGTTTAGCACTGCTCACCCATCTACAGACAGAACAGTCGCTGGAGCAGAAATGGATGGCCACCAAGGCGTCTTTCCAGCCCTGGCGATCGCGCTCCCATCGAGATGAGTCTCGACCGATAGCAGTCGCCCTCCAGATTGCGAGAGCTCAGCTAGAGAATCAGTTTGCCGAAAGAACTGCCGCTCTCAGACAGGCGAGTGACGAATTGATCGCAGAAATTGTCCATCATCGCCAGACAGAGGTGCAACTGTCTCGCCGGACCTTTGAGCTAAAAACAATTTTCCAAGCGTTTCCTGACCTCTACTTCCAAATCGATGCTGATGGCACCATCTTGGACTACCACGCGAATGATCAAGATGACTTATATATGCCGCCGGAAGAATTTCTCTTCAGAAAAATGCGGGATATCTTACCGACTTCTGTGGCTCAGGAAGTACAAGCTGCCATCGATCAAGTTGTCAGCACTCATACCTTGGTTGCGGTGGAATATTCTCTGGTGCTACGAGGTGTAAATCGGCATTTTGAGGCCAGGATTTTGCCATTTCTTGAGCAAAAAGTGCTGGTGATTGTGCGTGACATCAGCGATCGCATTCGAGCAGAAACGGCATTACGTAAAAGTGAAGCAACAACACGAGCTTTGCTAGAAGCAATTCCAGACTTAATGATTCGCATGAATCGTGCTGGTGATTATCTAGATTTTTTACCTGCTAAAAATTTCAAAGCGATTACACCCACCTTAGACCAAGGAGGTGGAAATATTTATGAAATCATGCCGCCTGCGATCGCCAAAGAGCGGATGTTATATGTGGAGCGAGCATTGCAAACTGGGATCACGCAAGTTTATGAGTTTGAGTTGTGCATAGACGGGGAAATGCGTACAGAAGAAGCTCGAATTGCTGTCAGCGGCGAGGACGAGGTTTTAGTGATTGTGCGAGATATCACCGATCGCAAGCAGGCAGAAGTTGCCTTAAAAGCGCAAAAAGAATTTCTGCGGGATGTGATTGATACGGTTCCTAACTTAATCTTTGTGAAAGATTGGCAAGGCAGATTTACTCTGGTCAATCAGGCATTAGCCAATATGTATGGCACGACTGTAGAAGGTTTGATTGGCAAAACAGACGCGGATTTTAATCCGAATCTCTTAGAAGTAGAACAATTTTTGCAAGCTGATCGAGAAGTGATTCTGCGAATGCAGGATAAAGTGATTCCTGAAGAAACTGTCACGGATGCGAATGGTCAGAGTTATTGGTTTCAAACTCTCAAGAAACCGTTGCTATCACCCGATGGCAAAGCTTATCAAGTCCTGGGAGTTGCAACGGATATTACAGCCCATAAGCAAGCAGAAGCGGATTTGCAGGCACTCAATGAAGCCTTGGAGTTGAAAGTTGAAAAACGAACGGATGCCCTCCGGACTTTGAATGAACAACTGCTTACCGAAATTGCAGAGCGGCAGCGGGCAGAAGAGCAGATTAAGACTTCTTTACGAGAAAAGGAAGTTCTACTCAAAGAAATTCACCACCGAGTAAAAAATAATCTACAAGTAATTTCGAGTTTGTTGAAGTTGCAAGCGGGTTATATCAAAGAGCATCATGTACTAGAGATTCTCAAGGAAAGCCAAAACCGAGTTCGGGCAATGGCATTGTTACATGAAAAGCTCTATCAATCTGAAGATTTAGCGAAGATTAACTTTACTGAATATGTGCATAGCTTAGTTGCTAATCTATTTCGCTCCTATGGGATCAAATCACAAACAATTATCGCAAAAATCAATATTGAGAATATTTTGTTTGATATTGACACAGTGATTCCTTGCGGTCTGATTATTAATGAGTTGGTTTCTAACTCTTTGAAATATGCCTTCCCAGGAAATCAAAAAGGTGAGATTTGTGTCGCATTGTCTGTGACGCCAGACGGAGCCTGCCAGATAGTAGTCAGTGATGATGGAATCGGCTTACCTGAAGAATTGGATTTTAACGATACAAAGTCTTTGGGTCTACAATTGGTCTGTATGCTGATTGAACAGCTAGAAGGAAAGATTGAGCTTAATCGGAGCTGTGGTACCCACTTTGAAATTACTTTGAATTACACAAAATAGATATTTTGGAACCAGTGAAATGTCCACAAAAATTTTAGTGGTTGAAGACGAAAAAATAATTGCATTTGATATTAAAAAGAGTTTAGAGGACTCTGGCTATATTGTGCCTGCGATCGCCAGTTCTGGAGAGCAGGTGCTCGAAAAAATTCCTGAGACTAAACCTGATTTGGTCCTTATGGATATTATTTTGAAAGGTGAGTTGGACGGCGTTAAGACAGCAGAGATTGTGCGCGATCGCTTTGATTTGCCCGTGGTTTATCTTACCGCTCATGCTGATGAGACCACCTTGAAACGCGCCAAAATTTCAGATCCATTCGGCTACATCTTGAAGCCATTTGAAGATCGAGAATTAATTACGACCATTGAAATTGCTTTGTCTCGCCATCGAGCAGAGTCAGCTATCCGCAAAGCTTTGCAGCAAGAAAAAGAATTGAGTGAACTCAGAGCTCGCTTCGTCTCTGTGGTTTCTCACGAATTTCGTAATCCTCTCAGTACTATTTTGTTTTCTACAGAGCTGCTAGAAAAATATCAGGCCAAGCTGAGTGATGAAAAAAAATTGACCTATCTACAGCGCATCCATACGGCAGTAAAACGGATGAGTCAATTGCTAGATAATGTGCTAACAATTGGGGCGACTGATGCTGGAAAACTAACTTGTTGTCCTACTCCATTAGATCTCAATCAATTTTGTCATGATTTGATTGAGGAGCTGAAGTTTAGCGCTAATACGAATCATGTCATTGTTTTCACCAATCATGCTTCACTGCTGGCATCCACGGCGGAGGTAGACCTTCCTTGTTTAGATACCAAGCTGCTTCAGCATATTTTGACAAACCTACTTTCAAATGCTCTTAAATATTCATCTTCAGGAAGTAGAATAAATCTCGATTTATCTTATCAGCCAAAGGCTGCACCTAAGGAAATTGTTTTTCAAGTTCAAGATCAGGGGATGGGTATTCCAGTGGCTGACCAAGTCCAGCTCTTTAGCCCCTTTCACCGTGGCACTAATGTTAGCAACATCGCGGGGACTGGGCTGGGTTTATCTATTGTCAAACAATGCGTCGAGACTCATGGCGGCACCGTTCAAGTGGCCAGTGAAATCGGCGTTGGTACGACCTTTACTGTTACGCTTCCGTTGAATTACGCCTCCAGCCATTCATCTCCCTATGCAGAAGATTTTAGTCATTGACGATGAACAGCCGTTTCGTGAGGCAGTTTTAGAGCTTTTGGAGATAGAAGGTTTCCAGGCGATCGGGGCAGAGAACGGGCAAATGGGAGTGCAACTGGCTCAAGAATGTTTGCCTGATTTGGTACTGTGCGATGTTCAAATGCCTGACATTGATGGGTATAGCGTCTTGCGATCGCTCCGCCAAGACAGTCGTACCGCCACCCTTCCTTTCATTTTCTTAACGGCAAAAGGAGATACGCGCGATGTCCGTCAAGGGATGGATTTGGGAGCCGATGATTACTTAACGAAGCCTTGTACAGCCACGCAACTCCTCAATGCGATCGCCAGTCGCCTCAATAAACACAATGTCCTGCATCAACAAACCCAAACTCAATTAGAAAGTCTCCGCTCTAATATCACGTTGGCGTTGCCCCACGAACTGCATACGCCTCTCAATGGCATTTTGGGGTTGTCGCAGTTTCTAATGGATGAATATCAGGTGATCGAGCGAGAAGAGATTTTAGAAATCTCCAAAGATATTTATCTCTCTGCTGAACGGTTGTATCAACTGACCCAAAAGTTTTTGCTGTATGCCGAACTAGAACTCATTGCCAGCAATCCCACCCGGATCAAGGAATTGCAAACAGAGGGGATGAGTGGTGCGCGAACCGCGATCGCCAGTGCAGCGATGCAGGTAGTGGAGCGGCTGGGACGACAAGCTGACCTCCAGCTAGAACTAGAAGATTTCTCGGTGCCAATGGCCGAGTTCAGATTGCAAAAAATTGTCGAAGAGTTGGTAGACAACGCTTGTAAGTTTTCGTCTGCTGGTACTCCGATTTGCCTGAGCACGACCCAGGCTCAGCAGAAATTTGTCTTGAGTGTGAGCGATCGCGGTCGTGGCATTCCACCAGAAGCGATCGCTAACCTGGGCGGCTATATGCAGTTTGAGCGCAGGATCTACGAGCAGCAAGGCGCAGGTTTGGGTTTAGCGATCGCCAAACGGTTGGTTGAGTTACACCAAGGCGAACTGGCGATCGAGAGTATTCTGGGTCAACAAACCACTGTGCGAGTCGTTTTACCGTTAGAACAGATCAACCCCTGAGAGTTGTTGGCTAGTCTGGACGCGTGCGGCTTCTCCACAGGTCCGAGGAGTTGGAAAGATTTTGTCTGGATTGGCGATGCGCTGCGGATCAAACACTTCCCGCACCCATTGCATGGTTTCTAGATCGGTAGGAGTAAACATACTCGGCATATAGCAGCGCTTGTCGGCTCCAATGCCATGCTCCCCAGAAATGCTGCCTCCTACTTCCACGCAGAGCTTGAGGATATCACCACCTAATTCTTCGACCCGCTCCAATTCGCCCGGAATCGAGTTGTCGTAAAGAATTAAAGGATGCAAATTCCCATCGCCTGCATGAAACACATTGGCAACTTTGTAGCCATGTTTTTGTCCTAAATTTTCGATCGCTTGCAGCACAAAGGGGAGTTTGGTCCGGGGAATTACACCATCTTGGACATAGTAGTCTGGGCTGAGTTTGCCAGCAGCGGCAAAGGCGGCTTTACGGCCTTTCCACAATTTCAGGCGTTGCTCTGGATCAGTGGCGATCGCAACACTGCGGGCACCGTTTTGCCGACAGATCGCTTCTACTTGTTGGCTACTCGCTGCCGCTTCTACTTCTAAGCCATCCACTTCCACTAAAAGCACAGCCGCAGCATCGCGAGGGTAGCAACCCGTCGCCACCACATCCTCAACGGCATTGATGCTGAGGTTGTCCATGATCTCCATGCCACCGGGGATAATGCCAGCACTGATGATGTCGGAAACGGCGGCACCCGCTGCTTCTACATTGGTAAAGTCTGCCAGCAACACCTGCACCGCTTCCGGTTGTTTCAAAATTCTCAGCGTGATTTCTGTGGCAATGCCTAAGGTGCCTTCAGATCCTACAAACAGCCCTGTTAAGTCGTAGCCTGGGGTTTCGGCTACTTCTCCCCCAACGTCTACAATCGAGCCATCGGGCAGGACAAGCTTGAGACCGAGGACATGATTGGTGGTGACGCCATATTTTAGGCAATGCACACCACCAGAATTTTCGGCTACATTACCTCCGACCGAGCAGACAATTTGGCTGGAAGGGTCAGGAGCGTAGTAGAAGCCTGCACCGCTAACCGCTTGTGTCACCCAACTGTTAATCACTCCAGGCTGCACCACAATGCGCTGATTGGCTAGGTCTACTCGTAAGATTTTTCGCATCAGAGCGGTGACGATGAGGACACAGTTCTCTGTGGGTAAAGCCCCACCAGATAAACCCGTGCCTGCGCCTCTGGTGACAAATGGTAACTGCTGGCGATCGCAAATCTTGACGACCGCTGCGGCTTCTTCGGTGGTGCGCGGTAGAACCACTACGGCTGGTCGCTGTCGGTAACTGGTCA
>DATNPE010000424.1:0-4545 GCA_036703355.1 Allocoleopsis sp.
CACCGCCGAGGACAAACCCAAGCTGGGGATTCCGACCGGAGGTAAGGCAATCAATCCCTTCACCGGGGAGGAAGTGCCGATTCTGATCGCCGACTATGTGCTGTATGAATATGGCACCGGAGCTGTGATGGGTGTGCCTGCCCATGATGTGCGCGATTTCAAGTTCGCGACCGAAAACAACTTGCCGATCAAGACAGTGATTGTGCCGGAAGGCGGCGATGCCAGTGCGCCTCTAGAAGCTGCCTACACTGAACCAGGAATCATGGTTAATTCTGGTCAGTTTGATGGCACACCATCGACCCAAGGCAAAGAAGCGATCGTGAAATTTGCTGAGGAGAAAGGGTTTGGTAAGGCGCGAGTACAGTACCGTTTGCGAGATTGGTTGATTTCCCGTCAACGTTATTGGGGGGCACCGATTCCGATCATTCATTGTCCCAAGTGTGGTGCGGTGCCTGTGCCAGACCAAGATCTCCCAGTGCGCTTGCCCGAAAATGTCGCTTTCTCGGGTCGGGGACCATCTCCTTTAGCGCAACTCGAAGATTGGGTGAATGTGCCTTGCCCCAGTTGCGGCACCGCAGCGAAGCGGGAAACCGACACGATGGATACCTTTATCGATTCGTCGTGGTACTTCCTTCGCTACCCCGATGCCAACAACGATCAGCAAGCCTTTGACCCCGCTATCACCAACGACTGGATGGCGGTGGATCAATATGTGGGTGGGATTGAACATGCGATTTTGCACTTGCTCTATTCCCGCTTCTTTACCAAAGTGTTGCGCGATCGCGGCCTGCTCAACTTCGACGAACCCTTCGAGCGCTTGTTGACCCAGGGGATGGTGCAAGGTCTGACCTACAAGAATCCCACGACGGGTAAATATGTCACGCCTAACTTGGTGAATGCAGCCGATCCTAAAGATCCCGAAACCGGAGAAGCATTGGAGGTCTTCTACGAGAAGATGTCCAAGTCGAAGTATAACGGCGTTGATCCAGAAGCAGTATTGGCGAAGTACGGCGCGGATACCGCCCGGATGTTTATCCTTTTCAAGGCTCCTCCAGAGAAAGACTTGGAGTGGGATGATGCCGATGTGGAAGGTCAGTTCCGCTTCTTGGGTCGGGTGTGGCGCTTGGTGAGTGAGTTTGCGGAGAAGGGGGGCGATCGCACTAAGAAAGCCAATCTCGCTGAACTCAGCAAACCAGAAAAAGATCTCCGTCGCGCCATCCACATGGCGATCCAAGCAGTGACAGAGGACTTTGAAGGGGAATATCAGTTCAACACAGCGGTGTCTGAGTTGATGAAGCTGAGTAACGCCCTCACCGATGCCACCTGCAAAGACTCTCCCATCTATGTAGAAGGGATTCAGACGTTGCTCTTGCTATTGGCTCCTTTGGCTCCGCATATTGCCGATGAGCTATGGCAGCGGGTTGGCCATACCGAGTCGATTCACTTGCAAGCTTGGCCCAAGGCTGACCCTGCGGCTTTAGTTGCAGATGAGATCACAATCGTGATTCAAATCTTGGGTAAAACTCGTGGCAGTATCCAAGTACCTGCGGGAGCAGACAAGGCAGCCCAGGAGCAATATGCCCGTGAGTCAGAATTGGCTCAGCGCTACATCGAAGGTAAGGAGATCAAGAAGGTGATCGTCGTGCCTGGTAAGTTAGTCAACTTCGTCGTGGCATAGAAACAGCAGGGGTTTGGCAATGCTAAGCCCCTTATTAAGGGCTCTCCTTGGATTGTGGAAATCACAATAGAATGATGGAGTAGTTGATTGTTCAGGCGGATTACTAATGGCTACCAACCTTGATACTGGTTGGGATTTATCAGTGACCGATCGCAATGGTCAACTCGCTCTTGTAGTTGAAGCGAAGCGTAAAATCAATGCATCGCCAGAGTGGGCAGCGAGACTGCGGCGCAATATTCTCGCACATGGTACTTTTCCTAAGGCTCCGTATTTTTTAATGGTCTTTCCTGATAGGTTTTATCTGTGGACTAACGTCGAAGCCCATCTAGAGCAGAGCGAACCTACTTATACCATTGATGCCCGTCCGATTCTACAACCCTACTTTGAGCAGGCGGGAGTAACGGCTGAGCAGATTAGTGGGCAAAGCCTAGAGTTAATTGTCGCATCCTGGCTGGGAGAGATCATGCACTCTGAACAACCACTTGAAAATCAAGCTCAGCGCTGGTTGGTTGATTCAGGACTATACGCTGCTTTGGCTGATGGAAGGTTTGAGCGTGAGATGGCAGCGTGAATATCTATGTTGAGACTAATTTTGTTTTAGAGCTAGCTTTTGAGCAAGAGCAGTGTACAAGCTGTGAACAGATTCTGCAATGTTGTGAGGTAGGGCAAGCAAAGCTCGTGATTCCAGCCTACAGCCTTGCCGAGCCGCACGAAAAGCTAAGCCGTCAAGTCAGGAGCCGCCGGGAGCTACAACAGTTGCTAGATGGTGAATTACGGCAACTGTCCCGTACAGCCTCATATGAAAGTCGAGTCAAGAGTATCCAAGATATTGCTAGTTTGCTCGTGCAAAGCAATGAGGAGGAAAGACAGCGCTTTGTACAATACCGAGAGCGACTCCTGAAAGTTGGAGAAGTGATTGCCCTCACCGCTACTATCTTGAGCGAAGCAGCATCTTGTGAAACTACTTATGATTTAAAACCACAAGATGCTCTCGTCTACGCATCAGTCACGAGCCACTTGCGGGACTATCAACCAGAACAGGCATGTTTCCTGAATCGAAACTCAAAAGATTTTGACAGTCCTGATATTGTTGATGAACTCAATCAACTGAATTGCAGAATGATTCCGCGATTTGATCACGGTTTGAGTTTTCTTCAGGCGCAACTTTAAGCACAGCCATCGGAATGAGAAGGTCGCGCGATCGCCCCTACAGCGCCATAATCAGTAATAAAGAGTAGGGCATACTGATGCAAATTACGATTGACCTCCCGCCAGATCTTGAACAAGATCTAGTGCGCCAAGCGGCCCTGTCCAATATGCCGCTCCAAACCTTGATTCTCCAAGCTCTACGCCAGTTAACGCAAAATTCCCAAGCTTCTCAGTGGTCGGATGTTGTCCTCTCTTATCAGGGAACTTCTGACTTTCCTGCTTTTGAGTCTTATCGTGATGAACTCCTGCCGCCCGATGAACCAAAATTATTCTGATGCGGTACTTGCTCGATACCTGCGTCATTAGCGACTTTATCAAAGGTGAATCTGGCACCCTGGTTAGGCTCAAGCAAACATCACCTACCGATATTGCCGTTTCTAGCATTACGGTCATGGAGTTACGCTATGGCTTAGTCCTCAATCCTCAACGTGCCCAGAAAGTTGAACCGACGATCGCCAGCTTTCTAGCTTCTGTGACAATTCTCCCCTTCAGTACTGTAGAAGCTGAACAAGCCGCTCAGATTCGTGCTGCCCTCAAGTCCCAGAGCCAGCCTATTGGTGCTTATGATGTGTTGATAGCTGCTACTGCACTTCAGCACAATCTTGTTATGGTTACTGCAAACTTGCGAGAGTTTGTGCGAGTTCCTGGTTTAATGACTGAAAACTGGCGACAGCCCTAACAAGGTGAGTGGATTGCAGTCTCACATCAGTAACTAATTTGGTGATCGCTCTATTCTTTCCCAGCGTCATCTCTAACCTTGAAATACCAATAAAGATTGGCAATGGTGAGGTTAGAGGCTTCCTGAAGGTTAGAGGAAGTTAAAACTTTATGTCCAGCAGCGACAGCTTGCTCACCAATATAGGCGGCATACTCTTGCCGCAAGCTGGGTTTGATGAGTAGTTCTAACTGATCTCTCAGGGAAGAGAGATGGGACTTATCCTTTAGGTCCTCATAGAGAGTTTGTTCGGGCGCTGTTTCAATCACACTAGTAGCTGTATTGAAATCGGCAGTGCTTTCTAGCTCCAGTGAATTGGAACTCTGTAATAGCTTTCTCTCAGATTCAGGCAGCGATCGCTCCCAGTCGATGTGATTTTGCCAAGACTCTAAAGCAACTAGATCGTGATCATGAATGCGGGTAACTTCAGGAAAAATAAAATCTAATTCTTCTTCAAACTCACAAGCTTCTATAACTGTCAGTGCATCTTGGCGGACGCGATCGCGGAGGTGAGATAAGCGATCGCTGGCCGCAGCAGATTCGTTTTGCAATTGATAAGTCAGTGCGATGGTTTGCTCAATTGCCCAAGCGCACTCTAGTCTGCGAAGTTGTCCCGGAGCAGAAGTTTCCGATAAAACGTGAGGATTGCTGTAATCCGCCAATGCCTCTCCCAGCATTTGCCGAGCATTAGCCAAGTCAGCATTTCGGATAGTAAGGTCGCTACATGACATTGCAGTCTTCATTAGCTTGCTGGCTTCTAGAAATTTTCCGTAAGCTCGAACCAAAATCAAACGGTGTTGTTCAAACTTGATATCTTGAGCAACTTCATCAATTCGCTGAATAATTTCTGTGCCCTGATTTCTAAGCGCTTTTCTTAAGTCGATAAATCCATCTTTAACTTCTAGCTTCAACTGCTTGATATCTTCTCGAAGTTTCAGGGTTT
>DATNPE010000425.1:0-3711 GCA_036703355.1 Allocoleopsis sp.
AAGCGGAAGCCAAAATTCGGGAACAGGCCGCTCTGCTCAACATCACCACCGATGCCATCATCGTCCGCGATTTAGACAACAACATTCAGTATTGGAACCATGGAGCAGAGCAGGTCTACGGCTGGAGTGCGGCAGAGGCGATCGCCCAAAATGCCAATCAACTATTGTATCGGCCAGAATCACTCGATCAACTGAAAAAGGTGCACGATCGCTTAATCGAGCATGGCACCTGGCAAGGTGAGTTACATCAAGTGAGTAAACAAGGCCAAGAAATCATTGTGGCTAGTCGTTGGACCTTAATGTGCGACACCCAAGGACAACCCAAATCTATCTTGACCGTTAATACAGACATCACTGAAAAGAAAAAGCTGGAAAGTCAATTTTTGCGGACCCAACGGCTGGAAAGTTTGGGAACCCTGGCGGGTGGCATTGCCCATGATCTCAACAATATCCTCACCCCTGTTCTCAGCACGGCTCAATTGTTACAGTTCAAGTTCCCCTATGCCGACGAGCAGAGTCAGCATTTGTTTGAAATTATTGAAACGAATACCAGACGGGGAGCGGCTCTGGTGAAGCAAGTTCTGCAATTTGCTCGAGGTGTCGAAGGCAAACGGGCGATCGTGCAGGTGCAACATTTAATCTATGAGATCAAGCAGATTGTCGAGAAAACCTTTCCTAAATCCATTGAAGTGCTGACCCGCGTGGAGCCAGGACTTTGGCTAGTGTCTGGGGATGCCACTCACCTGCATCAAGTGCTGATGAATCTTGTCATTAATGCCCGTGATGCCATGCCCAAGGGCGGCACCCTCACCATCTCTGCCGAAAACCTATTTGTGGATGAACCAGAGGCCCGCCTCAATCTGGATGCCTCGGTTGGGGCCTATATTTGCTTAACCGTCAAAGATACAGGCACAGGGATGCCCGTCGAGATTGCGGATAGAATGTTTGAACCGTTTTTTACCACCAAAGAACTGGGGAAAGGAACAGGTCTGGGGCTGTCTACCGTGAGAGGCATTGTTAAAAGTCACGGCGGATTCATCAATGTGTCTAGCAAAACTGGAGTAGGCACCGAGTTTAAGATCTTTCTACCCGCCGTAGAAGCTTCTATTTCTCCTCAGCTCAAATCTCCCCCTTTATCTAACGGCAACGAAGAGTGGATTTTGGTTGTCGATGATGAAGCTGAGATTCTAGAAACAACCAAAATTTCGCTAGAATCCTACAACTATCATGTCCTGACCGCCCATGATGGCATTGAGGCCATTTCACTTTGCGCTCGACACAAACACCAGATTGCGGTGGCTCTGGTGGATATGATGATGCCTTCTATGGATGGCCCCACCACCATTCAAACCCTGCAAAAAATCAATCCGCAGATTAAAGCGATCGCCACCAGTGGATTTATCTCTAACGATAAATTGCGCGAGGCAAACGGCATCCCAAACTTTATTGCCAAACCCTACACGATCCAAGAGCTGCTGCAAACGCTACAGACAGTTCTAAGACAGCCGATTGAGAAACCGATGGAATACAACTTTATCGACTAGGAGTACGAATATAGCCCCACTCACCTCCTTCTAGGCTCGCTTCGTAGGGACCCTCTGGCCCTCCAGCTCTGGTGATCCAACGTCCGCCCACATTCACCCACGCTAACCCTTCTGAGAAAGATTCAGCATCGGCAAACTGAGGAGCAATGACGAACTGACCCGTTTTATCGATAAAACCTGCTTTTTCACCCAGTCGCACCATGGCGAAACCCCCTGAAAAGGGTAGCACCGCTCTGGTGCTGTAGGGTTCTATCTCACCGGAAGGCGTGGAAGTTCGAGGCAAATAAAACTGCGCCGGAATCGCGATCGCCCCTTGGGGATTAATAAAGCCCCATTTGTCTCCCAGTTGCACGCCTGCCAACCCCTCTGAAAACGATTGCGCCTGAAAGAACTGTGGCTGGATGACCCATTTACCGCTTTTGTCCATGTAACCCCAACGACTTTCCTGCGTTCGGACCGCTGTCAACCCTTCCGCAAAAGGCTCAGCATTGGCATATTCAATGGGGATCACTAACTTGCCCGTTTTATCAATAAAGCCAGCTCGACTGCCTTGCTCCACGCGGGCCATGCCCTCGGAAAACTCAGCAACGGCAGTATAAGGCTGAGGCTGAATCACCCATTGTCCCTGCGGGTTGATGTAGCCCCATTGCTGATTCAGTTGAGCTGCTGCTAATCCTTCTGTGAAAGGCAACACGGCATCATATTGGGCTGGGATCACCAGCTTGCCTGTTTTATCAATAAAACCAAATTTGAATTCGACGCCAACTCTAACCGCTGCCAACCCTCCAGAGAACGAAGTGGCATTGACAAAGCGCGGCTCGATTACCCATTGCCCCTGGCGATTGATATAGCCCCAGCGTGCTTCTCCATCCGCCTGTCTGATTGCCACTGCTGCCAGGTCCTCGGAAAATGGCAAAGCGATATCGAAGCGAGCGGCGATCGCCAGTTTGCCTGTGGTATCGATGTAACTGAACTTGGAATTGACGCTAGTGACAGTGAGTCCTTGAGAAAAGGCCCGAAATCCCCCAGCAGACGGCGGAATCACGAACAAATTTTGGCTGTCCGCAATATATTGCCTGGGAACGATCGGTTCAGAAATTAAGGCTTGACAGAGTAGCGCTGCCACTTCGCCTCTGGTGCTGCCCTGATTGGGCCGTAGTTGTTTCACCTGAGGATAATTGACGACAAGACGGTTGAGAGCACCCGCCGCGATCGCACCCTTGGCATAGGCAGGAATCTGAGCCGCATCGGTGAAATACTGCCGCAACAGGCGATCGGGGTCATTGGGAGCTGAATACTTCAAGGCATTGGTGACAATCGCGATCGCTTGCACTCGCGGAATTGGCTGCGTCGGCTGAAACGTGCCATCGGGATAACCGGAGAAAAACTGGCGTTCAGCGGCATCATGAATGGCTCGGTAAGCCCAGTAGGTTCGGGGGACATCTCGAAAATTGGGGGCAGTCCGCGATCGCGGGGTGTTGGGAAAGGCATTGAGCATGAAGACGGCAAATTCAGCGCGAGTGACGGGGGCATCGGGCCGAAAAGTACCATTGGGATAGCCGTTGACTAACTGGCGTTGGGACAATTGAGCAATGCAAGCTCGCCCCCAATAGTTAGCGGTATCTGAAAATGCTGCAGCGGTTGAGGCACCGACCGTCCCTAAGCTCAGCGTCCCGAAGGAGAGGGCGATCGCAGTTTTTCCCAACCAGTTCATACCAGACATGCAAAAGTCTCCCACCCAATTGGTTTGTGTTCCCATTGCCAGTCTGGACAATTTCTCAGGCTAGCCACTACACCTGATCGGATGAAGCTGCCAGGAAGGGTGTGATAATCTCTAGAGGGTTTTGGCGCTGATGGGGAGCCACCATCAGATATCCGAGGAAAAGTTCAGTTCTAGCCTGGAATCTAGCCACCCTCACTCAACAGGAGACCTCATGCACAGATTGGCGGCAACACCAGGCGGTTGGAGCCCAGACACAGAAGGCGTGATCTTTGTCGATCAAACCCCCGCCCCGATCGTTCTCATTACGGCGGCAGATACCGACATCAGCGCGATCGCCCAAGCTATCCCCCAACTCCCCGCAGACTTTCCCGGTTTGCGGGTGGTGAATCTGCTGCAACTCCAGCAGCAATTGTCAATCGACACCTACGCTGAAACCGTGTTAGA
>DATNPE010000426.1:0-3690 GCA_036703355.1 Allocoleopsis sp.
ATTCGTTGTCCGGAATGTCACCGAACTCGCTTTATCAAGCGACAACTGGTTATCAGCTAGGTCATTGACAAAGATGAGAGTAGTTGCTTCTAGCGTGACTTCCCCTGTCAAACTCTCTAGTGCTGTCTCTGAGATGAAGTACGAAGTAGCACCGCCATCACTAGCCAAAATCTCTCGATCGCTAGTGAGTTCTGCGTCATTAGCCCCACTGCTCCCATCCACAATAAAAATATTTTCTGGATCAAGTAATACTGTGCCAGAAGCACCATTTGCAGCACTAACATCTACCCTGCCCTGAAATGTCAGGTTTTCTTTTCCAGAGATTTCGACAAAACCACCATTGCCCGATTTCAAGCCGCCTTGAGCGCTGAGATTGCCGTAAAACTCTGTCGTTTTGTCTGCCCAAGCGATCGCCCGTCCACCATTGCCACTTTGCAACGCATCGACATTAATGACAGAATTTGAGCTGATGTAAGTTTGTTGAGCATTCGGAACTGTGCCTTGTCCTTTGTAATCACCCCCAACTAAGACAGTGCCGCCACCATTGGTACCAGAAGCATCAATATTGGCATCAACTAAACCCACCTTGTCGCCCAGTATATGGGCAGTTCCACCTGTTGCTCCAGCAACATCAACCGCATTAGAAACGATCGCAGTTCCTGCCTCAGTTGGCACAGCAACCCCCGATCCCGTTAGTCTGACGACATCCCCTTCAACGGTGATTCCAGTCGCATTATTTAAATTCCCACCTGCTAGAAGTTGGGGTAGAGATAGTGGTGTAAAAGGTAAGGCGTTAACCGTGGTTCCTGTCTCGACAGGCAATGCCAGACTCAGCAGACTACTATCCTGAGAGAGGTTCACTAACTTTTCACCTGGAACTGCGGCAACAGTAATCTTGCCTCCCGGTGCGCTGAGAGTTCCTGTGTTGATGACGGTGCCACCTAAGAGCGTGATACTTTCTCCCGAGTTAACAGCCAGATTGCCTGCATTGACGATCGCCCCTGGCTGAGCCATCGTAAAGGCAAAACTGGTGGGATTACCAATTAGGTTGGCATAGTTATTAGAACCGATCGCGTTGAACCAGTTGCCCCCAAACCCAATGCCATTAGCAGTGGTAGCGGTAAAGGAACCTGGCACATTCAGACTGGCACCAGAACCAAAAATAATGCCAGCAGGGTTCATCAAGTAGAGATTGGCATTGCCTCCTGTTACCTGAAGTATTCCATTGATGAGCGAGGCGTTTCCTCCTGTAACTCGCCCCAGAATATTCTGGACACCAGGGTCAACAAAGTTGGCTGTTTGCCCTGCATCTACATTGAATTGATCAAAGCTGTGAAACAGGTTACTCCCTGCCTGAGTTCCCCCAGTGACCTCGATCGTGCTGCTGCCATTGGGATTGACGACTGTCCCATCACCTCCAGGGGTGATTTGCGCTTGAGCTAAATGAGGAAGTAGTGTTGCTAAATTAACTGCCAAGACAGGAAAAGCAAAAGTTTTCAGCCAGTTCATGGGATCAAAATAGAAGTGGATAATCCAGGCGGCAGAGGCAACCATGCAGGAAGCCCTCAGTTTTCAATCCACTCGGCTTGTCCTGGGTAAACTGACCGAAGTGAGCGACGCCAAAAGAAGTTGAGAGACTGAAAAGACTCAGTACATTTAGTACATGAGCCACTAGTATATCTACTGCTTTTCCTAATTTCTATACACTTCAAATAATCTTTAATTAAGTAAATTTACAGGTGTTCCATCACTAATCTAGTTCAACCCTGAGAATCATTGGCAAGTGCGAATCGAGAAGCGATCGCTCCTGTGGCAGCAAATCTTAGTAGATGGTTTGGAAACGGAATGAATCGCTCTTCAGGTGGAGGAAGGAACTGCCTATGGAGCAGCACTATTAGCAATGGTCGGAGTGGATGTCTATTCTAATTTGAGCATTGCCCTCAAAATGTTGCCGTAAGAACAAAGTGTGGTTCGACCCAGCGCTAATGTGGTCTACAAGGAAGCGTCTCAGCGATAGCCATTACTCTATGAAGCTCTCAAAGCCATCCGGTGATCCGCAACAGCAACCTACTCACAAAGTTGTCATTATTGGGGGTGGCTTTGGTGGTTTATATGCCGCTAAAGCCTTAGGGAACTCTCAGCAATTTGAAGTGACCCTGATTGATAAACGCAACTTTCATCTATTTCAACCGCTGCTTTATCAAGTTGCGACTGGGAAACTCTCTCCGGGTGATATTTCATCTCCCTTAAGAGCGATTCTTAGTCACCATCGCCACGTCAAAGTCCTGATGGATGAGGTACAGGATATTGATCCTGAACAATGTCAGGTAACGCTCCACAGTGGCACGCTACCCTATGACACCTTAATTGTGGCGACGGGTGTGAGTCACCATTATTTTGGCAACGAACAATGGGCGACGGTCGCTCCGGGTCTGAAAACCGTTGAAGATGCCTTAGAGATGCGGCGACGGATTTTTCTGGCGTTCGAAGCGGCTGAAAAAGAAACCGATCCCCAGAAGCGACGAGCCTGGTTAACCTTTGTGGTCGTCGGTGGAGGACCAACGGGGGTAGAGTTGGCAGGAGCCTTGGCTGATTTGGCTTATGAAGCCCTCAAGCATGATTTTCGCAGCATTGATACGCAAGAGACACAGATTTTGTTGCTAGAAGGTCTCGATCGCGTCCTCCCTCCCTATCCACCGGATCTATCCACCAAAGCCACCCAGTCCCTAGAGCATTTAGGGGTGGTGGTTGAGACGCAGACCTTGGTGACCAATATTACAGAAGATGCTGTGACCGTTCGCCAGGGGGAACAAACTAAAGAAATTCCCGCCAAAACGGTGCTCTGGGCAGCAGGGGTACGGGCTTCTAAGATGGGGACAGTACTGGCAGAACGGACGGGAGCAGAACTCGATCGCGTCGGTCGAGTCATCGTCAATCCTGACTTAAGTTTGCCAGGAAAACCGGATATCTTTGTCGTTGGCGATCTGGCGCATTATGCCCATCAAGATTCTAAGCCGCTACCGGGTGTAGCTCCCGTGGCGATGCAGCAAGGCGCTTATGTCGCGAAGCTCATTCAACGTCGCTTGCAGGGAGAAGATTTACCCCTCTTCCATTACTCGGATGTGGGTAGTTTGGCGGTGATTGGTCATAATGCTGCTGTAGCTAGCATCGGTGGGTTAAAGATCTCAGGATTCCCAGCTTGGCTGATTTGGGTCTTTGTCCATATCTATTATTTGATTGAGTTTGACAACAAGTTGATCGTGATGATTCAGTGGTTTTGGCATTACTTCACTCGCAAAGGTGGGGCGCGTCTAATTACTGGAGAAGAGGGCAAGTTAAATGGCAATGACTTGGTGACGGAAACCCAAGGCGATCGCACGTTAGTTCGCTAAATTTTGGCAAGTATGGCCTGTGCTGCGGCTTCATCCGTAATCAAGCCATTGATCAGCTGACCCCGGAGGGCTGCCGAAATCGCTTCTGCCTTTTTCACGCCCCCCGCTACGCCAATCACCAATCGCTGGGCAGGTTGCTCTAGCGGCACACTCGCCACCCGACTGTTGGTTGCACCCTGAATCAACCGACCGTCGCGATCGTAAGCCCAACCTGCAATTTCCCCGGCGGCCCCCAATGTCATTAACTCGGTCACCTCATCATCACTAATAAAACCATCTAGATGTAACGGGGCCTGCC
>DATNPE010000427.1:0-2377 GCA_036703355.1 Allocoleopsis sp.
TCCCGCTATCACCAACAACAGCAACAGCACTTTGCCAAAGCCGAATGAGTTGCCACGGCTAGGAGAATTGTAGGCAGGCGGTGGAGCCACGGTGTAGTTGCTGGCAGCGGGTTCGGGCGGCGCAGGGGGGCGAGCTACAGCAACCGTCGCAGCTGTGGTCTGGACAGGCGGGGGGTAAACGGGAGCGGGAGCAGGTGGCGCGTAACTCGGCACCTCGTAGTTGTGGAGGTCGTGCAACACTTCCCGCGCTGATTGGTAGCGATCGCTAGGCCGCTGCGCCAACATGCGATCGAGAATGGCACCGAGCTTGGGGCTGAGGCTGACTTCCTGCCGCCAAGTCCAGGTCATATTGTAGCTATCTAATAGATCGGGCGGTTCTTTGCCTGTTAGCAACACCAGCGCTGTGACGGCCAAGGCATAGAGATCGCTGTGAGGAGAGGCGATGCCCATTTGCAACTGTTCATCGGGGGCATAACCGATTTTGCCTAAGCGAGTGGGAGCACTCATCCCATTGCCAGCGGCCTGCGCCATAAACTGCGAAGCCACCGTCGCCGCCACTTGTTTCACACCGCCAAAATCGATTAAAACTGGCAGCCAATCGGCACTGCGTAAAATCAGATTATCTGGAGAAATATCGCGGTGGATCACGCCTAGAGAATGGATGTAGTCGAGAATTGGCAAGATTTGCAGCAATAGCTGGGTGATTTCTGCTTCATTAAACCGCTGTCCCTGGAGCTTGCGCGTATCTAACAAGGCTCGATAGGTTTGGCCCTCGACGTAGTCTTGCACCAAAAATAAGCGGCTGCGATCGGGCAGTGTGGCGCGAAAGAGTTCCCGAAACCGAGGGATTTGCGGGTGTTGCAGTTTGTAGAGAATCCCCGCTTCTCGCTCAAATAATTCTTCAGCTTTTTGCAGGGCGTAGGTGCCTTGAACTTGGGGCGCAAATTCTTTCAGGACACAAGGCTCATGGAAACGGTTTTGGTCTTCTGCCAAGTAAGTTCGACCAAAGCCACCATGCCCCAATTCCCGCACCACGCGATAGCGATCGCCTAGCAGCAACCCCGCATACACCCCCACGCTGACAGGCGCTGACAATTTCTCGCCACAGAGATGGCAAAATCGGCTGGTGTCCGGGTTTTCGTGTCTTTGACTGCAATAAAGGGGCATGGTGAACCTACAACACTCCCATTAAATTTCGCGATCGCTCATCAAGTTACTAGATACGCGCTGAGCCAAGCATGATCCAGATTACCCTCTTAAAGCTAAAAAGTTCGGTGCCTGAGTGGGTGGGCCTAGACTGAGGGCGATCGTTAGAAAGCTTGATAAAACAGTAGACGAGCGAACTTGGCTTGAGTATCCTAAGTCATAATTTTTCGTTGCAGCGGGGGCAAGGCAAATGGAGCGATCGCAACAGGTATTGTCTGCCCTGCAAGCCTTCCTCACTACGCCTTTGGCAGCGCAACTAGAACAGCATCATCACACCGATCCGCAAGCTGCTGTTCTGGAACTATTTCATACCGTTGTCAGTAAGGTTCCGGCGTATCAGGCGTTTTTGACTGAGCAAGGCATTGATCCAACCACGATTCAAACCTTTGCCGACTTTCAGCAATTGCCGCTCGTCACCAAATCAAACTATCTGTTGCGTCATCCTTTAGCGGCGTTATGTCGTCACGGCCAACTCGAAACCTGTGACCTGATTGCCGTCTCCTCTGGCTCCACAGGCAAGCCCACATTTTGGCCTCGCTTCCTTACCGATGAATTACAAATTACCACTCGGTTCGAGCAAATTTTTCACGATAGTTTCCAAGCAGATACACGGCGCACCCTGGCAGTCGTCTGTTTTACGCTTGGTACTTGGGTGGGTGGCATCTTCACGATGAACTGCTGCCGTCACCTGGCGAGTAAAGGCTACCCGATCACTGTGATTGCTCCTGGCAACCATAAAGAAGAGATTTTTCGGGTGATTCAAGAACTCGGTGGCGCATTTGAGCAGGTCGTGTTGCTAGGCTATCCCCCATTTCTCAAAGATGTGATCGACAGTGGCATCGATCGCGGCATCGAGTGGTCGCGCTATCACATCAAGCTGGTGATGGCAGGTGAAGTAATCAGCGAATCTTGGCGGAGCTTGGTGGGCGATCGCGTGGGTTCCACTCAACCTTGCTACGACTCGGCTTCTCTCTATGGCACTGCTGATGCGGGTGTGTTGGGGAACGAAACTCCTTTAAGTATTTGCATCCGGAGGTTTTTAGCCGAGCATCCCGACGCATCCCGAACGCTGTTTGGGGAGTCTCGCTTGCCAACGCTGGTGCAATATGACCCACTTAGCCGCTTCTTTGAAGTGTTGCTCGATGGCACGTTGCTGTTTTCGGGAGACAAC
>DATNPE010000428.1:0-4904 GCA_036703355.1 Allocoleopsis sp.
GCATGGCTAAGGTAAAAATTTCGTGGCGAGCTTTTCCTAGCAACTTCGCCCGATACATGGCTGTATCTGCATCCCGCAGTAAGTTGTCTGGTTTCTCGTAGCTGATGGTGCTGAGGGCAATGCCGATACTTACAGTCGTAAAGATCTCATGACCATTTAGGGTAAAGGGTACTTTGATGGCTTCTTGTAACCGTTCGGCCATCCAGATTGCGTCGTTGATGTCCTGAATGTTGCGGAGTAAAACGGCAAATTCATCGCCACTGAGGTGAGCTAAGGTATCGCTGGGTCCGAGGCAGCTTTGTAGACGCTGAGCCACCTCAATCAGGAGTTGGTCTCCCACCATGTGCCCCAAGCTGTCATTGACGACTTTGAAGCGGTCGAGGTCGAGAAACAGAATAGCAAAGAGCTGATCAGCCTGCCGCTTAGCTTGGTTAGCAGCTTGGTGGAGGCGATCGCTGAAAAAAGCCCGATTGGGTAACCCCGTTAGGCTATCTAAAAAAGCACTTTGTAGCAGTTGCTTCTCAACTTGCGTGCGTTCTGTAATGTCTTGCACAAAAGAGATGGCTCCCACGACCTGACCCGTGGAGTTTAGCAAAGGAGCATTGAACCACTCACAAATAATGATTCGATCATCTTTCGTCACGTTCTCATGGATGCTGCGAGTGCCCCCTTGCTGGTTAATCAAGTCGTGCCAGATTTTGTGGACGTAAGCTTGCGTCTGACTGGGCGAGATGAGCGCGGTGGATTCCTGACCGATGGCTTCCTCTGGGCTGTAGCCAAACATTTGAGCCGCACTCTGGTTCCACCGAGTAATCTCACCTTGCAAGTTCCAGGCGATCGCGGCAATGGGCGCTTGCTCAAAGAATTGCCACTCTTCTACTTGGGGTGGGTCTTGCGGGGGATAGTGAGTGGGAGCGATCGCCGCCGTAAATTTAGCAGTTAGCCAACGCCGAGCACTGGCAACAAAAGTCAATTTAGTCGTCAGTGCGACCAAATGCTGACCTGGAGAACTGAGCAGAGTCTCAGGGAAATAACGCATGAGTTCAGACGCTAGTCTACTTAAGGGAGGTAGCTCCGCAGCTTTATCCTTATCGTTTCACTGCTGATAGGGTGAGAACAACAGCGTTTGCTGCGAAATATGGCCGTATTCTGGCTGAAACCCAAAGCTTGACCTCAGACTTGAGCGAAACTAGATCTTGCCTAATCTAGAGAAAACAGCAGGTTCTCCGCTCAAAGCGAGGTGGGGTGAATGATCGCTCCCCATGCTTCGGTTTCACTGGCTTCCAAGGCTTGTTCTTGTAAAGATTGCCAGCCCGCCTGCCACATGGAGCGGTTTTTGAGTTGTTTGGCATTGAGCCAGAAACGCACGCCGGGGTCACAGGCCGCGACCATCTCTGCAAATACCCACTGGCCTTCGTTTTTGCGATTGACTACCTGGAAGTGTCGCCATCCCAGGGTGGTTTGGCAAGCGGTCCACTTAGAACCGACGAGATGAGGAAACTTTTGCTTTTTTGACATAACCAATCTAAGCTTTCTGCGCGATGTGAAATGCGGAGAGATAAGAAGTCTGAAAGTGTGTGCCACAAGTGCTCTCCAACACTGTCGCCAAATCTGTAAATAAAGTCTGTCGCTGCGGCGGTTCCAGGGCAATGTAAGGCGATAAAGTGCTGAGGAGCATCAAGTATTCTTCAATGCTATAGGTGGCTTCACAGATGAGCTGTTCGGCCTGGAGATGTTGAAATTTACCTGATTCGATCACCATTTGAGCAATTTTGTCTAAGTTCTTGGTTTGGGTGGCATGGTCTTCATAGCCTGCTAGCGACGGAGCGTGAAGCTGATAAACAGTGTCCAAGACTTGAGAGATTTCTGGGCTGGGTTGAGGCGGAGTGTTCCATAGCAAAATCAAAGCACCGCGATCGCGCAGGGCCGCAGCAGTTTTGGTATGCCTGATTTCCACATCGAGCCAGTGAAAAGAAGTTGCAGCTAGAACTGCATCGAACCCCTCAGGCTCCAGGGGCCATTCTTCGAACGCAGTATTGCTGATCTCAACGGCTGGGTAAGGCGCACAGTGGTGCTGAGCTAACTCACAGGCGGCTCGGCTGGGCTCCAGACACACCATTGAGTAGCCTAATTCTGCCAAGGGCAAGGTCGCAATCCCAGGGCCACATCCCAATTCCAAAATTCTGGCATTCGCTGGAAGTGCTGCCAGCTCTACAACCCGTTGAATGAGAGCCTGAGGATAGCGGGGCCTAGCTTGGTAGTAAGCCTGAGCCACCCCACCATACCAATTTTTTCTTTGCATCAGGTTGTTGTGATACCAATCCTGCTGGGGCCAAGGTTTTGAGTGATCTGAAGCTTGCATGATGTGTGAAGTAGGCAGCATAAGTACCTAGCTACAGGATAAAATGAACAGCAGGCGAGAAATGAATTAAGTTTCTCGACCCATGTCAGGGCGCGATCGCAACCACAGATGTGGTGGAGTAAGTCACAATAGGACTTTGAGCGGGGTAAAGCATAAACTTATGGCACTTATTGCAAATGGCGGTAAACTGATTCGCGATTTAGAGAAGTCAGGCGCTTTAGGGTTCTATGTGCCTTTAGAAGGTGGTTTCGAAGGCCGCTATCAGCGTCGTCTCCGGGCGGCGGGCTACGTGACGGTGCATATGAGCGCTAAAGGTTTGGGCGACCTCTCCAGCTACCTCACCGGGGTACATGGGGTTCGTCCTGCCCACCTCGGCAAGAAAGACATTCGAGTTTATTTCGCGCCACCGATTATCAACTATCACCTAGAACAACTGCCGACCCATGCGAAAGGGTTAGTGCTGTGGTTGATCGAAGGCCATATTTTGTCCCGGACTGAAGTCGAATTTTTGACCCTTCTACCCACCTTAGAACCCAGAGTAAAAGTGGTGGTAGAGCGGGGTGGCGATCGCGTCTGCCGTTGGCAACCATTGCAAGAAACCTTGGTGCCAGCGTAGACGTTGCTCGTTGCTGCTTCGGCCCCTCTCCTTCGGGAGAGGGTGTCCAGCACTCACATTAGATTGAGCCGTTCAGGGTTTTGATGGTTAAAACCTGAGGTGGCGTTGAGTCAGGCGGGTAGAGAAAATCCACCTGTACGAGACGGCGATCGCTGGGAGGAATGTTGAAGGTGACGAGTGGTTCGCCTTCTTGTCCCCGTCGCTGCACTAAATGAATGTATCGGGTAAGGGGGCGATCGCGCTCATCGTTGTAACGAACGCGAACACTGCCCCGAAAAAATACCTGGCGGGCAGGTGGCTGGAGAAACCGTAACCCTTGCTTGCTCAGCGTATCCTCTTTCAAAGGCGTTTCTAGCGCGATCGCCACTGTTTGAGGCTGATTGGTAGGATTCGTCAGCGGCAGCGTCAAGTTGTACTCCACCGCGTAATTTCCATGAGCTTGATAAGCGGTGTCAGGATAGCGAGCGAGTAGGGGAGCGCTCTGAATTTGGTTAGTGCCTAGAGTACCTGCTAATAGGGTACTGAGACCATAGGAAACGGCTTTTCCCACTGGGGGAATGGTAAGAGATTGGTTGGTGGGGCTGTCTACTAATTGCGATCGCCAGGTAGACCCACGGGCAACGCCAGCAACTCGGCTATAGATTACTTGGCCTGTCTTGGTGTCGGGAGGGGTGGGGGTGCGATCGCGGGGCCCTGATAACTCACCGTTCTCTAAGAGGTTTTCCCATTCTTCTAATGTGGGAGCCCGTTCGGTACCATCGGCATTAGCACGGGCAAACATGCCTAGAGTCGCCAGGTGGACGGGTCCGTTGCTCCGTAGGCGCATGAGGGTAGAGCGACCATTAATTGGTGGATCAAGCGTAGCTACTGGAATCGGGAGATTGAGCAACATGCGGTTTTCTCCGGGCGGGATGACCAGTTGAGCTGGGAAATCAGCTTGCCGTTTGCCTCGCAAGACATCATTCATGGCGCGATCGCCTGGACCCGCATAGACGCTACCTGTGGAATTCTCAGCTTGAGGAGGTAGATCAATAAAAGGTGCATCGGGTTGGCTGAGATAACTCGCAGCCTGCAAAATATCGACTGTAACGGGTTGGGTGCTGGCGTTGTGGAGGAGCGCACCTAAATACAGCGTCTTGAGATCTTCAGGAGTGGTGGCCTTAGCAATGTGGTGAGCGAAGAGATCAAAGCGGCCTTGCAAGGGAACGTTGAGATGAGCCGTCGGAGAGCGTTTCCCCGTTGTCGGAAAGGTCGAAAGGAGAATGCCTTCTTTTTGCACGACTTCCGGGCTGTTGCTGTTAAAAACTAAAACATCATCTAACTGACCTGGTAACGGTCTCACTTCTTGTGGGCGAACATATTCTTCCGAAGGAGGCGGGGAAGGAGGTGCAGGCGTGGCTTGAGCCAAAGTTAATAGGGGCAACAACGAGAACATGCGCTAGTTCACTCGAAACATGTCAGTAATAAGAAGTTTACGGGGTGCAGTAAGTTTCTACGTTTCTGGTTGAAAATAATTGACTTGCTTGGGGAAATGCCTTGGGTTAGAGGCTGAGCAAGCGCAGCATCATCGTGAGGAAATCAGAGACCACCAGTTCTAGGTTTTGGGGAGTCAGGATGGGTACGTGAACAAAAAGACAGTGGCTCTGGAGCTTTTGCACTCTGCTGTACTTTAAGAGCGAGTAATAGAGCCAGTTGCAAACAAATTGCCCAGCATCGTGGCTGATGGCTGTGGTGGGTAAATTGGCGATTAAGGTTTCTAAGTCTAGAGGGGTAGTGATCACTTCGTCGGCATGTTTGCCATTGGATTCTACGGTGAGCAAACTGCGACTTTCTGCCATGCCACAACAAAGAATGATGTCTGGTTGTAAGGTATCTACTTTGGCCAATAGCTGAGCAGGGGCGAGATCAAAATCGACTGGAATTTGG